>JAOZOH010000265.1 GCA_029933365.1 Desulfuromusa sp.
CGGCAACTTTTCATGCAACAAATTAATATGCAGTCGCAATTGGTACAGCTCTTCTGAAAAAGAGAGCGGTACTGAGACATTACATACTTTTTGTTCCAAAGCATTGAGCCGATCGTGATGATGGGCAATATCCTGCTCTGATTGATTTTGATTTATGGCACTGTCAATATCTTCTAGCTCTGCATACCAGCGATAGACCCTTGCGCGCATTCTCCAGCGATAAATTGCGGGCATAATTTTAAATAGTGGGAACAAGAGAGCAAGCAGCGGCAACAGCATAATTTTCATGCGGCTTAAGAAATTGGCAATCCAGAAGGGTAAATAGCGCTGAAGAAACGACGGGCCATACTTATAGAAATGCTTGGCCTCATCACTCAGCTGAAAATCGAGAAAATGGGGAGAGGGAAACTGCCCTTCCTGTTCAAACAAACCACCTTGATAATGGACCTCTTCAGCCGCCTGCAGCAGCAAACCGATCAGTGCCGGGTGCAGATCAGAGCGGGCGACCAATTGCCCGGTTGGTGCAACGAGCGGGCAATCCTTTGAGGGGATATTCTGAACCATATCTATCACCCCTTCTGCCAGATTGAGGACATGCAGATATTTATAACGCATCGCATACGCTTGTGCCCGGTCAATGCCCAGCAACTTCACTTTGTCGGAATGGAGCAATGCCATGATTATTTTTGAATGGGGATTGGTGACAAAGCAAGCGGCGTCAATATCACCATTGAGTAATTTATCGACGGCAGTTTGAGAATTAATCGCCAATAGCGTGCTGTTCTGATCGGTCACCCCGTTTAACGCCAATAGTTCCAAAGAGAGTTTTTTGGTTCCACTCCCTTCAGCCCCAACGGCAACTCGCAACCCCTGTAAATCATTGAGCCGTCTTGGCTGAATACCCTCCCGATAAAAAACCCAGAAAGGTTCAAAGAAAAGACTGCCTAACGTCATCAGAGAATCACTGTTGGTCGATTTAGCCAATCCCCCTTGAACAAAAGCCAATTCAACGTTGCTCGATTTTTTATTCAGTAATTGAAGATTTTCAATGCTGCCGGAGGTATTGACCAATTTCAGGGTAATGCCATCACGGGCAAGAATTTTGGCATAAGCCTCGCCGTAGCTGGCATAAGCACCACCAGCAGAGCCAGTGGCCATGGTGATTTCCCGTGGTGGAGCAGGACCGACAAACTGGAAGGCAATAACAAAACCGATTAGAGTTAAAAGAATCGCCGGAGTAAATATTTTCATTTTCCCAACACTTTCCAGCACCACTCTGACTTTGGTTATCATGCCCATCCTCCAGTAGAAATGTTGATGGTTATGCTACGGGTGTAGCAGCCACTCTTCCAGCCGTTGTTCAATATGCAAAAGTTCAGCACCGACAACCAGATCAATGTGTAAATCTGCAGCACGGCGATGGTGAGATGCAGTCAGTCGGCGGTAACTTGCCAGCATCGACTGCGCGGTCATCCCTCCCATTATTTTCAAACTATCCATCCGGTAGAGAGCTTTGGAGCCGGCACTGTGCTGCCCTCTGAACCGGCGGGTTTTACACTCAATCAGAAAAAGACGATTATTGTAAATCAGGGCCACATCAATTTCATTCTTTGATCCGGTGGAACTTTCTATCTGTACACTCATGGCGGCATCCTGAATTTTAAGCCGATTGCGCAGCCGATCAATACGGGAAAAAAGATATTCTTCCAGCCAGCCACCATTGATAAAGAAACGCTCCTCCTCACTGGTAAAAACAAAGCAATCAGCTTCGATTTTAAGTAAACCGCCATCAACCAGCAAATCGACCAGGGACTTAAAACCGGTGACATTCCAGTTTCTGGCAATAATCCGATCACTTCGCAGTGTCGATCGATCTTCCGCTGTCGCAGCAAGATAATTGAGTGTCCCCAATGCAGAAGAGTACCTGTCAACATTTTTTACCAGGTGTTCACCAAGTTGTTGCCGCTCTCTGATCACTGTCTTCCGGCGCAGGCTCATCACCTGATAACCATGTACCTGAAAAAATTCTTTCAGCCTCAGCTTATCAGGGATTTCTCGTGCCGGAGCTATCGGAAACAGGGGGATCAGGAGATCTTTTTGTGGATGGACGTAAAAAATCGGCAAGCCCTGAGCACGAAATACTTCGTAGGCAGCCAGAGACATAATCTTGGTTCCAGCAGTGACGTTCAGAGCGATATTCCCCAGGTCCTGACGCATTAATAGAGCCTCAATCCGCTTTTTGATATGATCACAATCATACCCGTCATCGATTTTCCAAACCTCACTTTTAATCTGTCGCCGGTGCAAGGCCTGCTGTAACCAAACAGCCTGCTGTGACATCTGAGGACTCGTCAGGAGAATAACCTGCTGCGGAGTCTGATCAGGGTCAAACACCGGGGCAAGATTGGGGATAGGTTGGCTGGAAACAAGACAGAGATGGGTATTAATCATGGTCAAACCTTGGGAGAAAGAACAAAAATTTGATCGGATTGGTGTCTACCAGAACTGCCAGTACCCCGTCTGTAGGACATAAAGGCCCAGAACCAGGTTGGTCACCGCATGGGCAAGAATGCACTGATAGA
>JAOZOH010000266.1 GCA_029933365.1 Desulfuromusa sp.
GCTGGACGATTTGTTCAGTCTGCTGCATATCGTGAAAGCCGAATGGAGTTGGTTCTACCACCAGAACGACCAGATCAGCTGGTTTTATTGCAGCAACGGCGGCACAGGAGTTTCCGGGTGGCCCATCAATCACTGAAAGTTTATCCGGATCAATTTTTTTAACCATCTCACTGATCAGGTAGGTTCCCCGGGTGGAACCGATGATCAGATCACCGACATGAACCATATTTTTGGTCCGTTGTGAATAGCCGGAACGGATATCGCCAACTGAGGAATCCTGATAACTGATCGCCTGTTGCGGGCAAACCATTTTACAGAGTCCGCAGCCATGACAGAGAGGTTCACTCAAATAGACAGTCTTCATGATTCTGTAGAGGGCGTGAAAGCGACACTCTTTAGTACAGATTCCACAGCCGTCACAGAGCTCTTTGGAGAAAACCGGGACGGGTTGGGTGACCGAAACTTTACTGGAGAAGTCTGGTTTAAGGAAATATTCTGCGTTGGGGGCATCGACATCGAGATCATAAAACTCAGCTTCAAAAACCTGAGCGATGGAAGCGGCAAGGGTGGTTTTTCCTGCACCACCTTTGCCGCTGACAACCGAGATGATCACTGTGGACCTCCTCCACAGACCTGGTCATTGCTGATCGGGGAGAGTTGATCATTGAGAAACAGATCAACGGTTTCCTGAACTGTCTCTCCAACTCCAGCATAAACTTCAATCCCGGTTTCGCGGAACCCCTGTAGTGGACGACCGCCGATTCCGGCAACAATCAGTTTATTGACGTGATTGGCATTCAGCAAAACCACCGGGACGGAACAACCACCTTGAACATGACCACCATTCTGCAATGGGACAACCTGTTGAACCTGTTGATCCTTGATATCAATCAAAGTGTAGTAGGCACACTTGCCAAAGTGTCCCGAACGTTGAGCCTGTAGTCCGGCATCTGAATCTGCCGGGATTGCCAGCCGGATTGTCCCATTTTCCGGTGCGGAGACAGATTCTTCCGGGGGTTCTTCTGCTGGTGCAGATGACTCCTCTTGGGGAAGGCGCGCGAGAACTTCCTCGATGGTTCCTTCCGTGTGCTCGTGATAGGTAATCTTGGCTTTGTCCAGAACTTCTGCTGCTTTGGGTCCGACATGACCGGTATAGAGGACATCTACTTTATATTCTGCCATCAGTTGTGATGCGCCGGTTCCCGCGCCGTTGTCGGCTTCAATCCCCTCAGTATTATCGTGGGCGTAGACCTCACCGGTCTGGCTGTTAGCAATTAAAAAATAAGCGGCGCGACCAAATCTAGGATCAACTTCAGACTGCAGGGATGCTTCTTTAGCGGTTATTGCAATGATCATTGTGTATTCAACTCCATGATTAATTGATGTGGAAGACAGGCCCTCTGCCTAGGCATTTTCTACCACCGGGATAACTGAGAGGGCAAACAATTCATTATAGTAGCAGTTTACCTTTTCAATCTACCCTTTGTGGGAAAAAATTCTATCTGCGGCACATCCCGCGACCTTGACCACGGCCAGCTCCACGCCCAGCACCCATGCCACGACCCATTCCTGCACCACGTCCTGCACCCATTCCCATACCACGCCCTGCACCAAGTCCCATCCCTTGGCCAACTCCGGGGAGTGCACCGGGGCATTGCGGGGCTACGGCAGGAGTTCCATTTGCCGTCGGCTGGTTTTCAACCGGAGCAGAATAGTTTTGCTCAATTTGGGTATTGTTTTGGGGAATGCCACCAGCTTTTAATTGATCCAACACCCCTTGAACTGTTCCGGTGACATTTTCATAATAAGGAATTTTGGCTTGATTGAGAACTTCAGCAGCTTTGGGTCCGACACTGCCGGTATAAAGAGCTTCAACCCCGTACTCAGATAAGGTTTGTGCTGCACCGGTTCCTGCACCATTGGAAGCACCGACACCATCACTGTTATTGTGTACTGTCACCTCATCCGTTTCAGTATCAACGATCATGTAGTAAGCGGCCCGGCCAAACCGGGGATCGATTTCAGATTGTAGAGAATTTTCCAGCGCGGTTATTGCAATTAACATATCAATTATACTCCAATAGGGACAGAATTAATCTGTTCGCCCGGTTATGTCTATATAATGTGTCGGGGCAGGCACATGGCCCGCCCCGATGGTGAAAATTATCGTCTGCCGCGGCCTAAACCCTGACCTCGACCAGCGCCGACACCCAAACCACGTCCTTGGCCGGTAGCGAATCCCTGGTTTTGACCTAAGCCTGCTCCCTGACCTTGTCCAAGCCCTTGCCCACGTCCAGCGACTCCGGCTCCTTGCCTACGATCAGCGACTCCTAATCCACGACCTGTCATAGCACCTTGACCTTGCGGTCCTGTTCCATCTCTTCCTGGCATAATTGCCTCCTTTTGTTGTGTTGTTGGTTACAAGTTACAGGGACACTCTGAAGTATCGACGGCTGCAACTTCTATGTGCATATGCACAAAACCAGAATAAACCTGTCAGCTAGGATTGTCAAGGATAAATGTGTATATGCACAAAACGATTGTAAAGGTTGTTTTGCTGAAATTTACTGACCTTTAAT
>JAOZOH010000104.1 GCA_029933365.1 Desulfuromusa sp.
GGATGTTCGGTGACCTCTGCGGGTTCATCAGTGGTGCCGATCAGGGCATGATTCTCCCAAGGGAGGACAAAAAGAACTCGTCCATCTTCTGTTTCAGGAATCATCAAACCGGTGTCAGGCGGAGCGAAGCGTTTATCCAGAATAATATGAATACCGGTGCTGGTCGTGATAATTTTGGGTGCGTCCGGATTATCCATCATTCTAATTTGATCAACAAACGGGCCGGTAGCGTTAATAACTCCTCTGGCTTTTAACTGCCAAGTTTCGCCGCTCAAGGAATCGGTGAGATCTGCTCCAGATACTTTTCCATTCTCTTTCAGTAACCCACTGACCGCAACATGATTGGTAATCACCGCACCGTGCTGTTCCGCTGTCAGAGCCAGGGATAGGGCCATGCGGGCATCGTGGAACTGGCCATCGTAATAAAGAACTCCTGCTTTGAGCCCTTCAGACTTCAACCCTGGGAAGCGTCGCAGGGCTTCCTTGCGACTCAGCAAACGGCTGTGGCCGATGTTTTGTTTGCCGGAGAGGATATCGTAGAATTTCAGACCGGCAAAAACGTAGGGGACATCAAACCATTTATAGAGTGGTGTGACAAAAGAGATGCGATTGGACAGGTGACGGGCATTTTTGAGTAGTAAGCCGCGTTCATGTAATCCATCTCTGACCAGGTTATACTGCACCCGATCCAATGTTTTAACTGCCATTTCCAGATAGCGTACCCCACCATGAACCAGTTTGGTACTGCGACTGCTGGTCCCTTCAGAAAAGTCATTTTTTTCAATCAGCGCAACCTTCAGACCACGCGTTGCCGCATCCAGAGCAACCCCACAACCAGTTGCGCCACCACCAATAATAATCAGGTCAAAGAGGCTACCATCTTTTAGTTTTTTCAAGTTTTCCTGTCTTGTCATGTTTGCCTCCCCATCTCAGTGTTTAGCTGAACGGATATAAGTCAGGGGCCAGGGCATGTCACCCTGGCCCCTCTGGTGTTGACCTCATTATAAAAGTCTTGACGTTTGGTTTTGTACCCTTGCGTTATTTTACTTTTCCTTCACGCCAAGCTTTGATGAGATCATCATAGTTGACGGTCTCACCTTGCGGTTTTTCATTTGCTAATTTTGCTTTTGGTGAGCCCGGCTTGTTCAGCCAGTAGGCTTCATCACGTTCTTTGTTCATGAGCGGTCCTTTGTCACCTTGGGACTTACTCCGTGCGATACGGATGAGAACCTTATCCTGCTCGCGGGCAAGATTATCCATGGCTTTATCGACAGTCACTTCACCGGCAACCGCTTCACCAATATTTTGCCACCAGAGTTGTGCCAATTTTGGATAATCAGGAACATTGGTTCCGGTTGGGGTCCAGGCAACCCGTGCCGGGCTGCGGTAGAATTCAACTAGTCCCCCCAGTTCGGGAGCACGCTTGGTAAAAGATTCATCACGGATGTCGCTGTCACGAATTGGAGTCAGACCAACGTGAGCTTTCTTCAAAGAGACAGATTTAGAAACAGCAAACTGAGCAAACAGCCATGCGGCTTTGCGGCGATCAACTGGAGTACTATTCATCAGGGTCCAGGAACCGCAATCCTGATAACCAAGTTTCATCCCTTCTTCCCAGTATGGGCCGTGTGGGGATGGAGCCATGCGCCATTTTGGAGAGCCGTCAGCATTGACAACCGGAGTCCCTTTTTCAACCATTGATGCGGTAAAAGCGGTGTACCAGAAAATTTGCTGAGCAACATTACCTTTGGCTAAGCTGGGCAGAGATTGATAGAAATCCATCCCAAGTGCGCCTGGAGGAGCATATTTGCGCAACCATTCCATGTATTTGCGTAGGGAATATTTGGCTGCTGGGCCATTGGTGGCGCCACCACGACTGACACTGGCACCAACAGGGCGGTTCTTTTCATCAACCCGGATTCCCCATTCATCAACTGGCTTGCCATTCGGAATGCCTTTGTCGCCTGCACCCGCCATTGACAGCCAGGCATCGGTAAAGCGCCAGCCGAGGTCAGGAGCTTTCTTGCCATAATCCATGTGACCGTAGATTGCTTTTCCATCAATTTCTTTAACGTGCTCGCTAAAGAATTCAGCAATATCTTCATAGGCTGACCAGTTCACCGGGACGCCCAGTTCGTAACCATAAAGTTTTTTAAATTGGGCTTTCAGATCGGCGCGGTTAAACCAGTCATAGCGGAACCAATAAAGGTTGGCAAACTGCTGGTCAGGGAGCTGGTAGAGCTTGCCGTCTGGAGCGGTGGTGAACGATTTGCCCATAAAATCATCAACATCGAGAGTTGGCAGAGTGACGTCTTTACCTTCACCGGCCATCCAGTCAGTCAGGTTGACGACGTAACCATAACGCCAATGGGTGCCAATCAAATCTGAGTCATTGATGTAGGCATCAAAGATGTTTTCGCCTGACTGCATCTGGGTCTGAAGTTTTTCAATGACGTCACCTTCCTGAATCAGGTCGTGGGTGACTTCAATCCCAGTAATCTCCTTAAATGCTTTGGTCAGTACTTTGGATTCATATTCATGAGTCGGAATCGTTTCGGAGACAACTTTGATCTTCATCCCTTTGAAGGGTTTAGCCGCATTGATGAACCATTCCATTTCCTTCATCTGCTCGGCTTTTGACAGGGTTGATGGCTGGAATTCGCTATCGACCCATTTCTTGGCTGCTGCCATATCTGCACTTGCTGATGTTGTAAAAAGCATCAGTAAAGCAGCGGTGAGACTGAGCAAGAGCCCCACACCTGGTGTGAACCTGCGGATTGCATTTGTCATCATCTCTCCTCCTTCATTAGGCCCCTTGTTGTTATACCCAGTTTTCTGAGTCTCTTTGTCGGAGCTAAGGCCTTAGGCGCCGATCAAAGAGGATTTTTTATCCCCAGCGCATCAATACAACCATCCAGATCAGTGCGATGACAAAAGAGATCCAGAGGGTGAAACTTGTCAGTCCAAGCCAGGCAAGGTTGATATAGGCGCTGCTCAGCAAGCCGATAAAAAAACGATCACCCGGAGTTGTGGCAATAGGCAGAAAGCCTTTACGTTCACCGCTGGGAGCCTTGGCCTGCCAGATTGTCATAGCAACTAGAAGGCCGCCGATGGTAATAAAAAAAATAGCTGTCGGCATGGTCCATGCCATCCACTCGAGGGACATATTCTTACCTCTTTAAACCCGACCGAGGGCAAAGCCCTTGGCCAAATGGTTACGGACAAACCAGATCACCAGTGCTCCAGGGACGATGGTTAAAATTCCAGCAGCTGCAAGTAACCCCCAGTCAAGCCCTGATGCACTGACAGTCCGGGTCATAATCGCTGCGATGGGTTTAGCTGCAGTGGTGGTTAAGGTCCTGGCAAAAAGCAGTTCGACCCAAGAAAACATAAAACAGAAAAAAGCTGTGACACCGATCCCGGTGCGGATCAATGGGACAAAGATGGTCAGAAAAAAGCGTGGAAAACTGTATCCGTCGATATAGGCCATTTCGTCAATTTCCCGGGGTATCCCCGACATAAAACCTTCCAGAACCCAGACTGCAAGAGGAACATTAAACAGACAATGGGCCAGAGCGACTGCGAAATGGGTATCAATTAATCCGAAAGTTGAATAAAGCTGGAAAAATGGCAGGAGAAAAACCGCTGCCGGAGCCATCCGGTTGCTCAGTAGCCAGAAGAACAGGTGTTTGTCGCCAAGAAAGGTGTAGCGAGAAAATGCATACGCCGCGGGAAGGGCCGTTATCAACGAAATTGCAACATTCATACTGACATAATAAAAACTGTTCAAATAGCCGGAATACCAGGACTCATCGGTGAAGATTTTTATATAATTGGCAAAAGTTGGATTCTTTGGATAAAAAGTAAACACGCTGAGGATATCGGCATTGGTGCGCAGCGACATATTCAGCATCCAGTAAATTGGCAACATCAGGAGAATAAAATAGATAATGATACCAATGGTCCTTTTCTGGAATTTCATGATTTATCCCCCGTTCCAACTTTCAGCAGAACCTGATAGAACAACCAACAGAACAGCAGTACGATCAGGAAGTAAATAATTGAAAAAGCGGCTGCAGGTCCCAGGTCAAATTGCCCAACCGCCAGTTTAACCAGATAAATAGAGAGGAATGTCGTCGAATTGCCGGGACCACCACCGGTCAGAACAAAAGGTTCCGCATAAATCAGAAAGCTGTCCATGAAGCGCAGTAGAATGGCGATTATCAAAACTCCGCGCATTTTTGGCAGTTGAATATAGCGGAATATTGCCCAACCCGAGGCACCATCAATGCGGGCAGCCTGGAAATAGGCTTCGGGAATAGCTTGGAGCCCGGCATAAGCCAACAGGACAACTAGGGGTGTCCAGTGCCAGACCTCCATCATCATCACTGTGATCCAGGCATCCAATCCGGAAGACGTATGATCAAAGGGGATACCAAAACCGTTGATTGCGGCACCTAAAAGACCGATATCTGGACGCATAAAGATGATCCAGATGGTGCCGATAACATTCCACGGAATCAGTAATGGCAGGGCAACCAGAACCAGACTCAAAGAGGCTCCCCACCCTTTTTTTGGCATCATCAGGGCGATCGCAATACCGAGTGGAATTTCAATGAGTAGTACCAGTGAAGAGAAGAGTAGCTGGCGATAAAGGGCGGCATGAAGTCGTGGGTCGGTGAGTGCATCCTTGTACCATTCAAGACCGACAAAGACCCGCTGCCCAGGGCCAAAAATATCCTGAATGGAATAATTGACTACAGTCATCAAAGGGATGATGGCCGAGACCGCAACAACCAGAAAAACCGGAATGACCATAAACCAGGCCTTGTTGTCTTCCCATTTGTTCATTTTTCAGGCTCCTGTTGCGACGGGTTGTGACTGCTTCTTTCAATTAATCTTCCATCGGCATAAAGTCTGATCCACTCTGGCGGGAACCCTAAGTAGCCGTATTCAATAGGGATTTCCTCACCCTCAGGCACCTTGATTTTGAGTGAATGACCGGCCAATTGGGCTCTGACAATTTTACAATTACCCAGATCTTCTATCTCTTTAATGGTAACCTTATAGGTTTCTGGTTGCGGTTTTTTATGGAGTTTAAGAAATTCAGGACGGATTCCCAGTTCACAGTTGCCCAATGGGTGATTAGTTGCGTCATTAACTCGAATCTGTAGCTCTCCAATATGGGCGATCCCCTTCTGTAAGGTGCAGGGGAGAAAATTCATTCCTGGACTGCCAATAAAATAGCCAACAAAGGTATGTTGCGGATTTTCAAATAGTTCCTGGGGCGTCCCGATTTGCAGAACCTCTCCTTCATTCATCACAACAACTTTTTCGGCAAAGGTGAGTGCTTCCAGTTGGTCGTGGGTGACGTAAACCATGGTCAGTTTAAAGCGAGAGTGGATTTGTTTCAATTTGCGCCGCAAGAGTAGTTTTAGGTGCGGGTCGATGACGGTGAGGGGTTCATCAAACAGGATGGCGGCAACATCACTCCGGACCAGTCCACGCCCCAGAGAAATCTTTTGTTTGGCATCGGCGCTCAGATTGGCTGCCCGTTTTTGCAATACATCCTGCAATTCCAGCATCTCAGCAATCTCTTCGACCCTCTTGCGGATATCCGTTTCCGGTATTTTGCGATTACGCAACGGAAAAGCCAGGTTGTCGAAAACACTCATGGTGTCATAGATAACTGGAAACTGAAAAACTTGAGCGATATTGCGTTCCTGAGGGGGGATTGCCGTCACATCTTTACCGTCAAACAGAACCTGCCCCTCCGACGGTTTGAGTAACCCAGAGATAATGTTCAGTAAGGTGGTTTTGCCACACCCCGAAGGTCCCAACAGGGCATAGGCACTGCCATCTTCCCAAACATGATCGGTTTTACGCAGGGCGTAATCAGCTGCTGTGGTCGGATTTGGAAGATACGAGTGAGCTAAGTTTTTTAAATCTATTCGAGCCATTTTTGTTACCTTCAGGTCGGTTCTTCTGAAACGTTTTCCGGTGACCCCACCAGGTGGCCATCAAGATCAAAAATATACAGTTGTGTCGGATCTACATAAACCTTTACCTGTTCATCAATCTGATAGTTATGGATGCCCTGTTGCTGAACAATCCAAGTTCTTTCCTGGCGGTCAAGGTGGACAAAGGTTTCCGAGCCACTGATTTCAGCAAGATTGACGTTCATCTGAAATTCAATATCCGCTGCTGTTTTTCGCTCTAACTGTAAATGGCTGGGTCTCATTCCAAATTGGTAGTTGCCAGGGGCCAGATTGCACAGGTGTTTTTGGAGTGGAACTTTTTGTGTGCTTTCCAGTTGCAACTGATCTTCTTCCACAGTACCGTTAACAAAGTTCATTGCTGGATCGCTGAAGGCTTGGGCGATTCGGGTCGTTTGCGGGTTTTGATAGACATCGACAGTCGGACCGAACTGTTCAAGCTGCCCTTCATATAACACCGCTGTGTTGCCTCCCAGGGTCAATGCTTCAAGCGGCTCAGTTGTGGCATAGATGACAATTGACTGGCGCCGCTTGAAAATTTCGCGCATTTCTGTGCGGAGATCTTCACGTAATTTATAATCAAGATTGACCAGTGGCTCATCTAGTAAAAGCAGTTCGGAATCCTTAACCAGTGCTCGGGCAATAGCGGTCCGCTGTTGCTGTCCTCCTGATAGTTCGGCCGGCAATCGATCAAGCAGCTTTTCAATATGTAACATTTCAGCAACTTCATGCACTTTGCGGTCAATCTCAGTCGCGGCAACTTTGGCTAGACGCAAAGGTGAGGCGATATTTTTGTAAACATTCATCGAGGGGTAGTTGATGAACTGTTGATAGACCATAGCCACGTCACGTTTGCGTATCGAGATACCGGTCAGGTCCTTGTCGTCCATCAGAATTCGCCCTTTGCTCGGCCGATCCAGACCCGCCATCAATCGCATTAGACTGGTTTTTCCGGATAGAGTGCGCCCGAGCAGAATATTAAAGGTTCCGGGTTCAAACTGGAGCGAAATATCCTGGATATGACATTCCTTTCCGACCAGCTTTGTGACGTTTTCAATGACCATTGCCATGAAGCACTTTTCCTCGTTTAGGTGGCCTCTGTGAGATACGGTATTTTGAGACTGCCCGTATCTGCCGTATATAAGGCGACATTTGTTTCAGTCAGGATCTCCGCGATGTGTGTAGGCGGTTGTTGATCCGTGAACAGGGCATCGACCTGCGCCAAGTTGCCAAGGCGAACCATGGCGCAGCGCTCAAATTTGCTGTGGTCAGCGGCCAGAAAAACCTGTCGAGAGTTTTCGATGATAGCCTGAGCAACGCGGACTTCGTGATAATCAAAATCAAGCAAAGTCCCATCAGTATCAATGCTGGAGATGCCAATGATGCCGAAATCGACTTTGAACTGACGGATAAAGTCAATGGTTGCTTCCCCGGTAATACCACCGTCACGTTGCCGGACAACGCCACCTGCTATAATAATTTCAAAGCTGGGGTTGCTGCGCAGAATGACGGCAACATTCAGGTTGTTCGTAATAATTCTCAACCCATTATGGTCTCGTAGCGCTTTGGCAATCTCTTCTGTTGTGGTTCCAATATTGATAAAGATGGAGGCGCGATCCGGGATATGGTCTGCGGTCATTTTGGCGATGCGCTGTTTCTCTTCCAGATTCATAACCTGTCGAGCTGTATATTCCACATTCTCGACGCTCGATGAAAGGCCGGCTCCGCCATGATAGCGGGTGAGAAGTTGTTGTTCACAAAGGGAATTAATGTCACGGCGAATCGTTTGTGGGGTGACAGCAAAATCTTGCGCCAGAGTTTCAATGGAGACAAAACCCTGCTGTTGGACGAGCGAAAGAATTTCTTGTTGCCGCTGATTCATTTTTGATCCAGCTTTGTTGAAGAAGAAAGCTTGTAAATTATTGTGTATCTAATATTATTCTTATAACAGGTTTTATCTGATTCGCAAGTTATATTTACTAATTATTTTTCACCTTTGAACATTTTTGTGCTTGATGGTTTTCATTTTTGTTGGATTGTGAATATATATGCGTCGGTTCAAAATTGTAAGAGGAGGATTCCATGAACAACCGTCATATTCTAGCTATTGATCAGGGAACCACCAGTTCGCGGGCGATGATATTTTCTGCTGAGGGGACATGTGTTGCCATTGCCCAAGAAGAATTTAAACAGATTTTTCCCCACGATGGTTGGGTTGAACATGATCCAGAAGAGATCTGGCAATCAGTCCTCAGTGTTTGCCGGCAGGTTCTGCAACAGGTTGCAGAGGCTGGGATTGAAGTCGCTGGGATTGGCATCACCAACCAGCGAGAAACCACCATAGTTTGGGATCGGAAGAGTGGTAAGCCTCTCTATAATGCTATTGTTTGGCAAGATCGCCGCACTGCAGACCTCTGTGCTGAATTGAAATCGGCTGGAGAGGAAGAACAGGTCTCTGAATTGACCGGCTTGTTGCTTGACCCCTATTTTTCCGCAACAAAACTAGGTTGGATCCTTGATCATGTTGACGGTGCCCGAGCTAAGGCTGAAGCGGGTGAACTCGCCTTTGGTACGATTGATAGTTTTCTCCTCTGGCGGCTGACCGATGGCCAATCACATTTCACTGATGCGACCAATGCATCCCGAACGATGCTGTTTAATATCCACACGCAACAGTGGGATGATTCTCTGCTTAAATTGTTCCGGATACCCTCTTCTTTGTTGCCGGAAGTTAAAGATTGTAGTGCCGATTTCGGCGTGACAGCGAACGAACTGTTCAGCAAATCTTTGCCAATTGCCGGGATTGCCGGTGATCAACAAGCGGCAGCGATAGGGCAGGCTTGTCTGCAACCGGGGATGATCAAAAGCACCTATGGAACAGGTTGCTTTGTGCTGATGAACACAGGAACCAAAGCCCATCGTTCACAAAATCGTTTATTGACGACAGTTGCTTACCGAATTAAAGGGCAAACCAGCTATGCTATTGAGGGTTCTATTTTTGTTGCCGGGGCGGCGATCCAATGGATTCGTGACGGGATCAAATTGATTGATTCAGCCGGTGAGGTTGAAGGCTTGGCGAAGGGGTTGGATTCTAACCGGGGTGTTTATATGGTTCCTGCTTTTACCGGATTGGGGGCTCCCCATTGGGATCCTCATGCTCGCGGAGCCATCTTTGGTTTGACCCGTGATACGGGGATTGCTGAAATTGTTCGGGCAACATTAGAGTCGGTTGGTTATCAGACCTATGACCTGATGCAGGCGATGCAGGGTGATAGTGATACCGCATTGCAGGCTTTACGCGTTGATGGCGGTATGGTGGTCAATGACTGGTTTTTGCAATTTCTGGCAGATTTACTCAATCTTCCGGTTGAACGTCCTCGGGTCATCGAAACTACGGCGTTAGGTGCAGCCTATTTGGCTGGGGTGCAGTTGGGAATATATAAGTCGCTTGCCGCTATTAGTGAGCATTGGCAGAGAGATGCGGTGTTTACTCCAAAGCTGAGCCAGAATGAACGAAACAATTTATTGCGTGGCTGGGAAAAAGCCGTGTCCAGGGTTTTAGAAGTGGATCATTAAGCTCGGGAGGATGTATGTCTGAGGATCAGACAGATTTATTGAGAGCCAACCTTTCCGGGAAGGTTGTTCTGGTCACGGGAGGTGGCAGCGGTATTGGAGCCGCTATCGCAGAGGCTTTTGGCCGCCACGGTGCCAAAGTCGGAATTCACTACCATGAGAGCGGTGAGCAGGTGATCTCAACGCAGATTGCCAAAATTTGTGCGGCAGGTGGTTCGGCGTTTCCGTTGCCGTCAGATTTGACTTCAAGTGAGGCGGTCAAGGAAATGGTCGGCAAGGCAATCGAACATTTCGGGCGGCTGGATCTTTTAATTAATAACGCTGGCAGTATGGTTGCCAGACGTCGCTTAGAAGAGATAGACGATACTTTTATCGATCAGGTTTTTAACCTCAATGCCCGTTCTGTCGTTGTGGCTTGTCAAGCGGTGTTGTCA
>JAOZOH010000030.1 GCA_029933365.1 Desulfuromusa sp.
AGAAAAAAGGGGCGAAGCTGGCGGTCAAAAGTAAAAGTATGGTCAGCGAAGAGACTCATCTGGGGGTGGCATTAGAGAAAGCTGGAATCCAGTCTCTTGAAACTGATCTGGGTGAGTGGATCGTGCAACTGGCAGGACAGCGACCTAGCCATATGGTAATGCCGGCAATCCATATGTTTAAGGAGGAGATTGCTGAACTGTTTAGTAAAGAGACTGGGCAACAGGAACCAGCGGAGATTGAACATCTGGTCGAGGTGGCGCGACAGCAGTTACGCCAAAGCTATCTGGATGCGGATATCGGTATAACTGGAGCCAATATTGCGATTGCCGAAACTGGCGGGATTGCTCTGGTGACCAATGAAGGGAACGCTCGACTGACTTCAACCATGCCGAAGGTGCATGTCGCTCTGGTCGGGATCGAAAAACTGGTTCCAACCCTAGAGGATGCCGCTCGGATTATCCAGGTGCTGCCAAAAAATGCTACCGGCCAATTGTTAACTTCCTATGTGACCTGGATTCGTGGTGCGGTTCCCTGTGATGGAGAGGAAAAAGAGCTACATATCGTATTGCTTGATAACGGGCGCAGTGCGTTGGCTGAATCGCCCCAGTGCCGCGATGCCCTCAACTGTATCCGCTGTGGCGCCTGCGCCAATGTCTGCCCGGTTTATCAGACCGTTGGTGGACATGTTTTTGGCCATATTTATATTGGCGCTATCGGTATTATCCTGACTGCTTTTTATCATGGATTGGATAATGCGGCTGAATTAGTGAAGGCTTGTATCGGCTGTCGCTCCTGTGTTGCTGTGTGTCCAAGCAATATCGATCTGGAAGATATTATCCTCCATCTGCGTGAAACTGTTGGCGATGAGGAGGGGATCGGTGCAGGAAAGGCACTGGTCTTCCGTAAAGTGATGCAGAACCGTAAATTGTTCCATACCATGATCAAGGCTGCCAGCCTTCTACAGAAACCGGTCACCCGGGGTGAGCGGACCATCCGCCATTTGCCCCTGTTTTTCTCCCCACTGACCGAGTGGCGTACGCTACCTGCGGTTGCTGATAAGGCGTTGCGTGATTCGTTCAAGGGGAAATCCCAAAAAATTGATAAGCCACGCTATCGGGTTGCCCTGTTTGGTGGCTGCGCCAATGATTTTCTCTACCCTGAGCTTGGTTTGGATTTGATTGAGGTGATGAACGCCCTGAATGTTGAGGTTTATTATCCTCAAGAACAAAATTGTTGTGGAATCCCGGCCATTTATTCCGGGGAAAAAGAAACCGCAGTTGAATTGGCCAAGCAGAATATTGAAGCGATGTTGGCGGATAACCCTGATTACGTCCTGACCACCTGTCCCACCTGTGCCATGGCGTTGAAACAGAATTTTGTTGAGCACTTGAAAGACAACCCGGCCTGGGCTGATCGTGCTGAGCGTTTGTCGAGTATCACTGTGGATGCGGCCAGCTTTGTACTGAATCAGTTGGATGGTGCCGAGTTGTTTGCTGATCTGGCCACAACTGAAAAAATTACCTACCACGATTCCTGCCACCTGAAGCGGGGGATGGGGGTCTGGCAGGAACCACGGCAGTTGATTGAAAAATCTGGCCATGAGCTGGTTGAGATGGCCCACGCTGACCGGTGTTGTGGTTTTGGTGGATCATATTCCCTAACCAGCCACCCCGATATTTCGAAAAAGATCCTGCAGGATAAGGTTGCCGATATCAAAGCCTCAGGAGCAACTTGTGTGGCGATGGATTGTCCCGGTTGTATGATGCAGATTCGTGGCGGGCTGCAAAAAGCTGAGGCACCAGTTCGTGCCCAGCATACGATTGAATTACTGGCTGAAGCTCTCAGGAATAAAGTAGCTCAAAAATAAACCAAAATATATTTGCACGTTGATTTCCCCCCATCATTTGCCCCACTAAGAATTCTCTCTTGGCGGGGCTTTCCTGTTTATTGAATACTGGGCTGGTTGAATAGTTGCGGAAAAAATCTGTTTAATTTAAAATTAAACGTTTTTTATGCTCTTCGCTTGTCATTATGAGGTTTGAATAGCTATGGCGATGCAAAATAAAATCAGTTTTATAAAGTCGATCCGGTTGTGGGGAATTTTGTTCCTGCTGATTCTGGCTATCGTTCTCATTGTTGTCGATGTTTCCAGAAGCTATCGTAATTCAAATCTGCGCGCAGAACAGATTCGGACAGATTACATTGAACAACAGCGGCAGCGGATAAAATTTGAAGTTGAACGGGTTGCTGATTTGATCAACTTTGAAACAGAACATGTTATTCAGCTGGAGCAGGATAAAATCAAAGATCGGGTTTATGAGGCTCACGCAATTGCCAATAATATTTATCAACAGCATAAAACAACCAAAAGCCTCGCAGAAATCCGCAAGATTATTACTGATGCTATCCGGCCGATCCGCTTTGATCAGGGGCGTGGGTACTATTTTATTACCGGACTGGATGGTATCTGTCACCTGCTAGCTGATCTCCCTGAATATGAAGGGACCAGTATGCTGGATATTCGGGATACACGGGGGGCGTTTGCCTTTAGGGATATGATCGATATTGTGACCCGCTCCGAAGAGGGTTTTTATCGTTACCATTGGACAAAACCGAACAGCACTGAGAAGGATTTATTAAAGTTTTCATTTGTAAAACGTTTTGAACCATTGGACTGGTTGATCGGAACCGGTGTTTACCTTGATGCTGTTGAAACTTCCATGCAGAAGATTATCTCACAATATATTGAAAATCATCGCTTTGGCCCAAACCATCTTGGTTATGTTTTTATTCTGGATTTGCTGGATATCCACGGTGGGGACAAGTTTGCCCGTATGTATGCCAACCCCAACCGTCCAGATCTGATTGGTAAATATATCTCCGATGAGCTACAGGATGCCAAAAAGAAGATGTTCCGTAAGGAGTTTCTTCAGGGGTTGCGGGAACATGGTGAGTGTTATGTCGATTACTGGTACAAAAAGTTTGACAACCCAGAGCCCAGTCCCAAAACCAGCTTTTTTAAACTGACGGAAGATGGTCGTTTTATTGTTGCTGCGGGGGTATATCTTGACGATATAGAAGAAAAAATTTGCAAGATTCAAGCTGAGTTAAGTGATGAAATAAAATCAAATATTCTGCTTTTTGTTTTTGCGGTGGCGGCCACAATTGCGGGGTTTATTCTGTTGCTGAATTGGCTGAGTCGCAGGATGAAAAATGATTTTCAATTGTTTGCCAATTTTTTCCAGCAAGCAGCCAATTCATCTACATCGATTGATCGAGGCCAGATCAAATTTGTGGAATTGGATCAGATGGCTGAATCTGCTAATCAGATGTTGGATGATAAGGATCTTGCAGAAAAAGCATTGTTGGACGAACGGGAACAATTGTTGGTCACCTTATATTCCATTGTTGATGGGGTTATCACGACCGATACCAAAGGTCGCATTGAATTAATGAACCGCGTTGCAGAAAGTTTGACCGGCTGGAATCAGACCGACGCCACTGGTAGACCCTTAGCGGAAGTTTTTTGTCTTAAGTCTGAGGAACCGCTTGCAGTGGCTCTTGCAACATCGGAACAACGGGCTATGTTGGTTGCAAAGGATGGTCAGGAATATCAAATTTCTACCGGCAGTGCGCCACTTCGGGGAGCAGCGGGGAAGGTGCGTGGACAGGTTATCGTTTTTCGCGATGAAACAGAAAGACTAAAAACTGAGGAGGAATTATTTAAAGCAAAAAAACTGGAATCAGTGGGATTGTTGGCTGGGGGTATTGCCCATGATTTCAATAATATCCTGGCTGGCTTGTTTGGGAATATCGAACTGGCAAAAAGAAAAATTCCCGAAGATCATGCCGCCTATTCCTACATGCAGGTCGCTCATCAGGCCTTAGAGCGGGCGACCAATCTGACCAAACAGTTACTGACGTTTGCTAAGGGGGGAGAGCCGCTGCTTGAGGCAGTCAGTGCCGAGCAGGTCATAAACACCGTGGTGCAGTTCAACTTGAGTGGCAGTCAGGTGAAAGCTGAAATTGATCTTCCTGATGACCTTTGGCCGGTCAAAGCGGATAAGGGACAATTTGGCCAGGTGCTTGCGAATCTGACCATTAATGCCAAACACGCCATGCCGCTGGGTGGAACCCTGTTTGTGAGCGCAGAAAACATTTGCCTCAACCCAGTTGAAGATGCAAGTGGCTTAGCTGGTGATTATGTCAAATTGACGGTTCGCGATGCAGGGATCGGGGTCGCTGCCGATCTGTTGGATAAAATCTTCGATCCTTACTTCAGCACCAAACAGACTGGAAGTGGCCTTGGCCTGGCGACGGTGCGGAGCATTATTGAAAAACATAATGGTCGCATCAGTGTGGCATCAGAGCCGGGGCAGGGGACAACTTTTACCATTTTTCTGCCCGCTGAAAAGTCTTTTCAGAATTCTGTGGAGAGTGCCTCTTTAACGGGAGAAACCGCTACCATAACCGCTGGAAGAGTTTTAGTTGTGGACGATGAAGAGATTGTTCAGAACGTTCTGCTAGAAATGCTCGGTATTTGTGGCTACACTGTTGATATTGCTGCTGACGGTGCAGTTGGTAAGGATAAATATCTGGTCGCAAAAAATAGTGGCAATCCCTATGATCTGGTGATTATGGATTTGACAATTCCAGGCGGTATGGGAGGGAAAGAGGCCGTTCAGGAAATTCTTATAATTGATCCGACTGCCAGGGTGATAGCGTCCAGTGGCTATTCAACTGACCCAATTATGGCAAAATATCAGCAATATGGATTTAAAGGCCGGATTTCTAAACCATTTCAGTTGGCGGACCTACAATGGGAAGTCTCCCGAGTTCTGAATGCCTGAAGCGAAAGGATAGGTCATGAGTCATTTACATGTCGTTTGTCCTCACTGTACAGCTGTGAATCGTATTCCTGCGGAGCGTCTGGTTGCCCATCCTAAATGTGGAAAATGTGGTCAGCAATTATTTACCGGAAAACCAGTTGAGCTGTCACAATCCACCTTTCAAAAACATCTGCAAAAGAATGATATTCCTCTCCTGATCGATTTCTGGGCCCCCTGGTGTGGCCCGTGTAAAATGATGGGACCGGCCTTTGCCGAGGCGGCGACCCAGTTGGAACCGCGCATACGGTTGGCCAAGGTGAATACCGAGGTGGAACAACATCTTGGCGCGCGGTTGAACATCCGCTCGATACCAACGATGGTGCTATTTCAAAACGGGGTGGAAAAAGCACGGCAGTCAGGAGCGATGAACAGCGCTGGAATCATGCAGTGGGTCAATAGTCAGTTATGATGGCGTCGCAAAAAGTCCGCCCCACGGTGTTGCAGCGGTTTTTCAAGACCTTGACATACCATATGTATGCCTTCGTCCTTGAAAAACCACTACGCCTTGTGGGACGAAATTTTTGCTTAGCCAGCTGATTTATTTTTGCGAGTGCATCAGTTATAGAAAAAGGTCCAATATCGAATGAATAAGAAGGTTGAACAGGGGAAATCGGTAGGTCTTTCCGCAAATTTGCGGAAAACGGGGAAGATGCTTCTGCGGATTTTTCCGAATATCTTAGCTGTTGTCCTCCTTTCCGGATTGATTATGGAATTTGTGCCAATGAATCGGCTGTCAGAGTTCCTGGGGGGAGGTTTTTTTACCGATGGGCTGGTTGGTGCCGGGATTGGTTCTATTTCAATCGGTAACCCCCTAGTCAGTTATGTCCTCGGGGGTGAAATGCTGGACCAGGGGGTGAGCCTGATGGCTGTTACAGCGCTGCTGGTCAGCTGGGTCACCGTAGGAAGTATCCAACTGCCAGCAGAAATTCAAACTTTTGGTCCCCGGTTTGCTTTGCTCCGCAACGGCCTTTCCTTTGTTTTTGCTCTGATTATTGCCTTTCTGGTGCTTCTGACCATGCAGTTTCTGACGAGCTGAACTGATGAACGAAGCTGCTGTAAAACAAAAATCAGGCGCAAAAAAAGAATCAGCCTGGGGGGCTTATCTCTTTTTGTTAATAGTGATCTGTATCTATCTGGTTCTTATACTCTTTGATTTTGACCGCACCTTTAGTGCTGTGCAGTTCAGTCTGGGAATGCTGAAAAAACTTTTGCCGATTCTGGGGCTGGTGAGTTGTTTCATGTTCCTGAATAACTTATTTGTAAAACCGAGCTGGGTAAAAAATCATGTAGGACATGATTCGGGCTGGAAGGGAGTGACCATCGCTGTTATCGGTGGGACTCTGTCAATGGGGCCAATTTATGTCTGGTACGGAATTTTGCAGGAGCTACAAAAAAAGGGGATGCGCACCTCCCTGATTGCCTCTTTCCTTTATGCCCGGAGTGTCAAGCCGCAACTGTTGCCCCTGATGATCTACTATTTTGGTTGGCTCTACGCCCTTGTTCTGGTTTTTTATCTGCTTATCTTTTCTGTCCTGAACGGTTTTGTTACAGAACGCATAATGGGTTCAGCTGGGGATCACGTAGAATAAAATTGCAAAGAAATGAAAACAGCTACCTGCCAGGACAAACAGGTGCCAGATGGCATGGCTGTAGGGCAACTTCTTCCAGGAGTAAAAAACGATCCCAGCGGTATAGGTCAGCCCGCCGAGAAGTAATAATTCCAATCCCCCTTTGTCCAGAACTGCAAGCATCGGCTTGATGGCAATAATCACAATCCAGCTCATCGCCAGATAGAAACCCAGAGAAATTCCCGGAAGCCTGCCAACGGAGGTCGTTTTTAGGAGGATTCCTGCTATAGCAATTCCCCAGATGATGCCAAATAATGACCAGCCCCAAGGTCCGCGCAAGTTAACCAGCATAAACGGGGTATAGGTTCCGGCAATCAGCAGATAGATGGCCGAGTGATCAATCATGCGCAGAATCTCTTTGATATTTGGCAGAGGGATACTGTGGTAAAGGGTTGAGGCAACGTATAAAAGGATTAAAGTGCTGCCGAAGATACTGCAACTGGCGATATGCCAGGCATCACCACGCAAACTGGCAAAGCCGACCAGAACAGCTAACCCGCCGATCGACAATAATGCCCCAATTCCATGGGTAATGCTGTTGGCAATTTCTTCACCAACGCTGTATTTTGTTGTTTCTGCCCATTCAGCCATGTCTATTGCTCCTGAATATTTCTGAACTGATAAATATTGATTACATTCATTATGACATGAACGTAAAGGTAAAGGGTGCAAGGGTTGATAGTTTTACGAAACTATTACCTACGAAGATTCGGCCTTTTTTGCACATATATCAATCATGGATTTGGAAAAAAGAAAGAGAACAAAAAAAGTTATATTTTATTGTTGACAATGGTTACTTGATTGGTTATAAATAAATCATCAACAAGTTGTTGTGGCAGGCGAGTTGTTGATAGTTAAAAAAATATCTTTCGAGAAACCTCTCTCAAAATGTTGCCCCGCGACCCCCCTCCTGGTTGCGGGGTTTTTTTTGTCATATCTCATTTCACCCTTCAGGCGTATAGTTACTATTTCTGATCGATATTTCTCCCCAACCGATTTTTTTTGAAAGCCTGATCAATGGATGGTAGAAAACATAATTATAATGCTTTTTTGTGGCATGCAACCTTTCTTGCTCTAACGACTGCTTTCACAGAAGTTAATACTGTTCTTCCCTCTTTGATTGTTAACGTTGGTGGGGGAACGGTGCAGATTGGCTTGTTGACTGCCATCATGGTTGGGACTCCCATTATTGGACAGTTGCTATTTGCCAGTTATCTGCATATGCAACCGCGAAAACGTGGTTTTCTCCTTCTGGGAATTTGGTTACGGGTTGTCGCTTTAGCAATCGTTGCGCTGATTCTTTCCGCAACAGATATTATCTCTCCACAGGTTCTCATCTCCCTGGTTTTCCTTCTGATGTTTGTTTTTTCCCTTTCTGGCACCTTTGCCGGAGTCTCTTATACGGATATTCTGGGAAAATCATTGGCTCTGGAACAACGTGGACAGTTTTTTGTCCGTCGGCAAATTCTTGCCAGCGGGGCTCTTCTTGTGTCTGCACCTATTTCACGCTGGGTTCTTGGCTCATTTGACTATCCGGATAATTATGTCTGGATGTTTGGGCTGGCAGCAGGTTTACTGTTCATTGCATCGTTTGGTTTTTGGGCCATCAGGGAACCTGAAGTCCAACCGGCAGCCTCTGCCCATTCCTTCCTGAAAGTGTTGACTGCGATCCCGCAACATCTTCGCGATAATCCGTCATTGCGTCATTATATTCTGTTGGTCAATCTGACCGGTTTTGGTTTAACACTGATGCCATTTTATGTTGCTTATGCCAGTAAGCACTATGGATTAAGTGGTGAGCAGATTGGCAATTATTTGATGGTGCAGATTGTTGGTATGTTGCTGTCCAGCATTGTTTGGGGCAAGTTGATAACGCGATTTGGATTCCGGGGGGTGGTGCGTGGCTATGTTCTGTGTGGAACCCTGTTGCCAGTTCTGGTTCTGTCTTTCTCCGGGCTTCCCCTCCCCATTTTTTTATCGGTATTCTTTCTTATGGGTGTTTCAATTTCTGCCAGAAAGATTGCTTTTGAGGGTTTGCTGATTGAGATCACTACCGATGTAAACCGTGCTTTACATAATGGAATTGTTGGTGCCACCAGTTTGACAACAGCTCTGTTTCCATTGGTTGCTGGCGGACTGATTTTGTGGGTTGGTTACCTCCCGGTGTTTTTACTTGTTTCCATTCTTGTTGCCAGTGCCTGGTTTACGGTTTCTGGAATTGTTTCTAGCTCTCATGTTTAGGCTGACCGGATCAGGTTGTTTATGTTATATCGGTAACTATTCAGCATAACTGTTAGTAAAGCCGGGACCGTCCCCAATTCATCGGGGGCTGTCCCAGCTGTTTACGGGCTATGAAACTGTGGTGGTTCGCGTCGCAAAAGCCTGGGACAGCCCCGCTTTTTCTGAATCGTTACAAACATTTGAAACTTTCATTTTTTTCAAAGATCTGCGCTGCCTATGTATAAAGACTATTTTGGTCTCAAAGAAGATCCCTTCTCGATTGCACCTGATCCTCAGTTTCTCTACATGAGTGATCGCCATCGTGAGGCGCTGGCGCATTTGATCTACGGGATGAAAGCGGACAGCGGCTTTGTCCTGTTGACCGGTGAAGTTGGCACAGGGAAAACCACTGTTTGTCGTTGTCTGCTGGGGCAGATCCCTGAAAATTCAGAAATTGCTTTCATCCTTAATCCTAAGTTAAGCGTGGTTGAACTTCTGGCAACAATCTGTGATGAGTTAGGAATTAGTTACCCGCAGGGGAGTACGAGTATTAAAGTATTTATCGATCAGATAAATATCTATCTTCTCGATGCACATAGCCAGGGGAAACAGACAGTTTTAATTATTGATGAAGCACAGAATCTAAGTGTTGATGTGTTGGAGCAGATTCGTCTACTGACTAATCTGGAAACCGATAAACGTAAACTACTCCAAGTGATCATGCTTGGTCAGCCAGAACTCAACCGGATATTGGATCGTTCAGATTTACGCCAACTGGCGCAACGCGTCACGGCACGTTACCACTTGGAACCTTTATCTCGGAATGAAATGGAAGGCTACCTGAATCATCGTTTGGCGGTCGCCGGGGTAGAACGCCCGCTTTTCCCGGTGAAGACAGTTAACAAGCTGTATCGCTTGACCGGGGGGGTGCCGCGCCTGATTAATTTGCTTTGTGACCGTGCCTTATTGGGGGCCTACGTCAAAGGGTTGAATGTTGTAAGTCCTGCGTTGCTGACAGCGGCCGCCAGCGAAGTGTTTGGGAAAACTGGCTCCAACCGAGAGGAAAAAGACAATCTTTGGCAATGGTTATTGATAGCGTTGTTGAGTCTGATCCTGGTGATAGGTGTTTATTTCTTAATATTATTGGTTAACCAACCAGTTCCGGAAAAGGTTGCCGAGACACAGAAGCCGATCAAGAAAATTGAATCGATTTCTTTGGAAACTGCGAAACAAAAATGAATGATAATGGATAACAAACGATGTCGTTTATTCTTGAAGCACTAAAAAAATCGGAAAATAAACATAGAAGAAATGGGCGTCAAAATCCACGTACCATTCATGAACCTATGCCACGTAACAAGGGAAGATCGCGTTTCAGGATCTTTGGGATATTGCTGCTACTGACTGTTAATGCTGCTTTTTTACTCTGGTTTTTTACCCCCTGGCAAAAGTCGCCAGCGCTACAATCAACAGAAGTGTTATCAACGGATACGCAGCAGATGAAAATCACTTCCCCTCCTTCTCAAGTCATTGTTCCTGCAGAACAGAGTCATGTTGCTCCAAAACCTGTTAAACCCAAAAAGCAACCAGCAGTGCAAGCACTTCCGGTTCCGCGTAACGACAAGCAAGTTTACAGTTTTGGACAACTCCCGGTTTCGATCCAAAAGAAAATTCCCCCGTTGCAGATGTCGTTGCATGCTTATAATCGCGCTGATGGCAGTGCCAGTCTGGTGCAGCTGAATGATCGGATTATGCGTGAAGGAGATGCAATTAACGACAACATTCTTTTGGAAAAAATTACGGCTGATGGCGCTGTTTTGCGCTACGATGGGTATCTCTTTTTATTGCCACGCCGGGGGAATTAAATCATTGCGGGTTTATTCCCCGCCCCTTTGGGGCGAAAGCTGGCTGATAGCCAGCGATGAACCTGCGAAGTTAATACCCCGCTGCTTGCGGCGGGGTGCTTTATTGTTACGTGGTGCTAGTACCTAATCTTTTAGCTGTCCGGCGAACCAAAACCGCCACCTCCCGGTGTTTTTATGATCACTGCATCACCGGCAGCGACCTGAACCTCATCATTCCCTTTCAGTAAGATTATGGTTCCGTCAGCGCGCACTAAGCTGTTTTCTCCACGTTGGCCTGCATGTCCTCCGTCCAGCCCATAAGGTTCGGTTTCCCGGTGATTACTCAATAGAGTCGCGGTCATCGGTTCCAGGAAGCTCAGCTTTCGTATCACTCCATCGCCGCCGCTATAATGGCCTGCTCCCCCCGAGCCCTGACGCAGTGCAAAGGAATCGACACGCACAGGGAAGCGCCATTCAAGAACTTCGGGGTCGGTCATGCGGGTGTTGGTCATATGTGAGTGGACACCACTGGTTCCAGGATGATCCGGCCCGGCGCCGGTGCCGCCACAGATCGTTTCGTAATTCTGGTAAGTTTCGTTGCCATAGACAAAATTATTCATGGTTCCCTGCGAGGAGGCCAAGACTCCGAGTGCACCGAACAGACAGTCGGTGACGGCCTGGGAAACTTCAGTATTGCCCGAGATCACCGCAGCTGGATATTCTGGGCTGAGCATGGTTTTCGTCGGAATATGAATTTTTAAGGGTTTGAAACAGCCTTCATTGAGAGGAATCTCATCTCCGACCAAGGTGCGGAAAACATAGAGAACGGCAGCTTTACAGACCGCAGTTGGAGCGTTGTAGTTGCCCTGTTGCTGCGGCGAAGTGCCTGAAAAATCGAGGCTGGCTTCGCGGTTTTTCCGATCAACATCAATTTTAACCTGAATTTTCCGGTTCCCGTCCATGGAATAAGTGAAGGCGCAATCATGCAGCCGGTCAATGACGCGGCGTACCGATTCTTCCGCGTTATCCTGAACATGTCCCATGTAGGCTTGCACCACATCAAGGCCGAAATGATCGATCATTTTTAACAGTTCTTGTTGTCCGGTTTCATTGGCTGCAATTTGAGCTGCTAGATCCGCCATGTTTTGGTCGATATTTCGGCAAGGATAGGTCCCTGAACTTAGCAGCTGCCGCGTTTCCTGTTCGCGCAATACGCCATTTTCGACTAGAAGGAAATTGTCGATTAATACTCCCTCTTCATCGATATGTGTCGAGTCGGGTGGTGAAGAACCGGGTGTCCGGCCACCGATGTCGGCATGATGACCGCGTGCGCCGAGATAAAAGAGAACATCCTTCCCGGAGTTATCAAAGACCGGAGTAATCACCGTGACATCGGGGAGGTGGGTTCCACCGTTGTAGGGGGCGTTGAGCATATAGACATGCCCGGGACGCATGGTCCCCTGGTTATCACGGATAACCGTTTTGATCGATTCACCCATCGAGCCCAGGTGAACCGGCACATGAGGCGCATTGGCCACTAGTTGTCCTGCGGCGTTAAAGATCGCGCATGAGAAATCCAGCCGTTCCTTGATATTGATCGAATAAGCCGTTTTAGCCAAGGTTGTTCCCATTTGCTCGGCAATCGACATAAAAAGGTTGTTAAATACTTCAAGCATGACCGGATCGACGTGAGTTCCGATCGCTTCGCTATGGGGACGAGGCTCATGCCGGGTGAGAATAAGGTGATTGCGTCGATTAAGTGTGGCTTTCCACCCTTTTTCTATAACGATTGTACCGATCTCCTCGGTCATAATCGCAGGACCCATGACTTCGTGTCCCGGTTTCAGGTTCTCGCGTTTATAAAGAGGGGTTTCCAGGCTTTCTCCTTGACTGTAAAGCCTGATCAGGTCATCTGGTTGCAGCTGGGTGCCTTGCTGTTCTTCTAAAAGTTGTTCGTCCGTCATAGTTTCGGTTGCTCCGATTCCTTCCACGGAAACCGCCTCAATCACCAGTTGGCGCCCGGAAACGATAAAGCCGAACTGGCGCCGATGGGCCGACTCGAAATGCTCCAGCATCTGCTGCTCAGATCCGGCATCGACTTCCAGAGAGGTATCGGTTCCCTGATAGCGCAGATGAGCTCTGATCCGGATCGTAATGTTTTCAGTCGCAACCCCCTGAGAAATAATCTCTTGGCGAACGTTTTCGCTACATTCTGCTGCTGAGGTACGAACAATTTCACTTGCGTTGTCGGTAAAGGTTTTTTCCACCTGAACTTTACGCAGGCTGCGAACCTCGGCCAACCCCATGCCGTAAGCCGACAGCACCCCGGCAAAAGGATGGAGGAATATCTGGTTCATACCCAGGGCATCAGCTACCAGACAGGCATGTTGACCTCCAGCCCCACCGAAGCAGTTGAGGGTGTATTCGGTTACATCATAACCCCGCTGAACAGAGATTTCTTTGATGGCGTTGGCCATATTGGTGACCGCAATGCGGAGAAATCCTTCGGCCACTTCTTCTGCTGTTTGTTGCGGTCGCCCGGTTGCGCTGGCAATTTGTTGGGCCAGCTTCTCAAACTTTTGCGTAACAATGCTGGCATCCAGAGGTTGATTGGCCTGAGGGCCGAAGACATGAGGAAAGTGCTGAGGTTGGATCTTGCCCAGCATCACATTGCAGTCAGTGACAGTCAGCGGGCCACCGCGCAGATAACAGGCCGGGCCCGGGTTAGCACCAGCGGACTCAGGGCCGACGCGAAAACGTGATCCGTCAAAGTGCAGAATCGACCCACCCCCGGCGGCGACGGTGTGAATTTTCATCATTGGCGCCTGCATCCGCACTCCGGCAACAACGGTATCGAAACTACGTTCGAACTCTCCATCATAGTGGGCGACATCGGTTGAGGTTCCCC
This sequence comes from Desulfuromusa sp., assembly GCA_029933365.1. The sequence continues at coordinate 13,491 of JAOZOH010000030.1, forward strand.
CCATGTCAAAACCGATGATTTTGTTATAACCATCCATGGCTGCAGTCCGCACCATGCCGACCACACCTCCGGCTGGCCCGGAGAGTATGGCATCTTTGCCCTGAAAGAGACGGGCATCGGTCAGGCCGCCATTGGATTGCATGAACATCAGGTTTGGGCTCTCACCCAGTTGATCGGCGATCTGATCAACGTAGCGTCTTAAAATGGGCGACAAATAAGCGTCGACGACGGTCGTGTCACCACGTGATACGAGTTTCATCAACGGACTGACGTCACTGCTGAGAGAAATTTGGCTGAAGCCGATATCTTTGGCGATCGATGCGACCTGGCGTTCGTGTGCCGGGTTCTTGTACCCATGGATGAACGCTATTGCTACTGCCCTGATGCCATGCCCGTAGGCCTGCAACAACCCTTCACGGACTGCATCGGGATCAAGGTGCTGGAGAATTTCCCCGTGCGCATCCAAGCGTTCATCGACTTCGAGAACCTCTTCGTAGAGCAGTTCTGGGAGCACGATATTCAGGTCAAACAACTTTGGTCTAGCTTGGTAGCCGATACGTAGCGCGTTGCCGAAGCCTGTTGTGGTGACATAAAGGGTTCGATCTCCCTGTCGTTCCAGAAGCGCATTAGTCGCTACTGTTGTCCCCATCTTGACATGCTCTACCGCATCCATGGGAACCGTTTCGTCTGCGGCAAGTCCTAGCAGTTCGCGGATGCCGTGCACTGCGGCGTCTTTGTAACATTCCGGGTTCTCAGAAAGCAGTTTGTGAGTAATTAGGGTGCCGTCCGGCTGTTTGGCGACGATGTCAGTAAAGGTGCCTCCACGGTCGATCCAAATTTGCCATTTGCTCATAAGTGTCTACTCCTAGCGGTTCTTAAGTTCCCCGGTTAATCCACTTTGGGCTGTCGTGATGCTGCTATTCAGGGCTGAAATCAAACACTATTATAATAACATTGATTTTATGTTGATATTTTATCAACATAATGTGATAGTGTCAGTTGAGGGGCTAAATGTCAATGGTCGATTGTTGTCTGATGTTACGAGGGTTCATGCGAGTTGTTTCTATTTAAAAAAGAGTTAGACTTGATAGAGCTTCACCGTGCTGATTAATATCCTGCCGTTAAACAGGCAGCTAACCTAGAGAGAAAAGGAGAGAAAGGATGAGAAGATTAGGACGCGGATTCTTGCTTACATGTGCCAGCTTGGCCTGCATTTTCAGTTTTGCCGCTACGGGTATGGCAACAACCTGGGATATGCCGACCCCTTACCCAGACAAAACCTTCCACACGCAAAATATCAGTCAATTTGCTAAGGATGTCGAGGCAGCGACACATGGCGCGCTGAAGATCAAGCTTCACACTGCCGGATCTTTATTCAAGCACCCTGAAATAAAAAACGCTATTCGAGGCGGTCAAGTCCCTATCGGTGAGTTTTTCCTCTCGCTGTTGACCAATGAACATGCTGCTTTCGGGGCCGATTCCCAACCGTTTCTGGCGACCAATTATGCTGATGCTGAAAAACTCTGGGCGGCTCAAAAGCCGGTTATTACCAAATTACTTGATAAACAGGGATTGATGCCGTTGTTCTCCGTTCCGTGGCCACCACAGGGGCTTTATACCAAAAAAGCTATCAATACAGTTGATGATCTCAAGGGTATCAAGTTCAGAGCCTATAATGCTACTTTGGAAAAATTTGCCAATCTCGTTGGTGCTGCACCGACTCAGGTCGAGGTTCCCGATATTCCACAAGCTTTTGCGACCGGACGGGTTGCGGCAATGATTACTTCTCCGTCAACTGGAGCGAACTCCAAGGCCTGGGATTTCATCACAACCTATACGGATATTCAAGCCTGGCTGCCGAAAAATATCGTCGTCGTCAACAAGCGGGCATTCCGTAAGCTTGACCAGCAGACAAAAGATGCAGTCATGGCAGCCGCCGCCGCTGCTGAACTGCGTGGCTGGGAGATGAGCAAGAAAGAAACGGCTACAAAAACAGCAATTCTCAGAGACAACGGCGTCAAGATTGTCACCCCAAGCGCAGAGCTGATGGACGGATTGAAAAAGGTCGGTGCCGAGATGCTTAAGGATTGGGAAAAGGCCGCTGGCAGTGAAGGGGCAACCCTGCTCAAGGATTATCGGAACTAAAAGACAATGTTAATGCACTCGCAAAAATGAATAAGATGGCTAAGCAAAAATTCGCACCACAAGGCGTAGTGGTTTTTCGAGGATGAAGGCATACATATTGTATGTCGAGGTCTCGAAAAACTGCTGCAACACCGTGGAGCGGACTTTTTGCGACGCCATTAATGTTGTTTTTTTTGACCCACAGGCAGGCGGCGCACTTAGTGTGCCGCCTGCACGGATTTCTGAATAAAATTATGGACGCTGAAAACGCACCTTCAACCCGATTTCGACAGGCTCTCAACCGCCTTTATTTGATGAGTGGCTTGCTTGCTGCCACTTTTATCGCCATGATTTTCCTGTTGGTGTTGGGTCAGGTCAGTCTCAATGCTATCGATCGTATCAGTGGGTTGCTGATGGGTTCGGCGATTGGGCTGACCATTCCATCTTATGCTGATTTCACAGGTTTTTTTCTGGCGGCGGCTTCTTTTCTGGCGCTTGCTTATACGTTACGCCAAGGAGAACATATTCGCGTTACTCTGTTTTTGTCACATCTCAGTGATCGTGTGCGGCGTTGGTTTGAGATCTGGTGTCTGGCAGCAACCTCTGCTTTGACCCTTTATTTTACCTGGTACACCCTTTTGCTGGTGCGTGAGTCGTATAGTTATCATGATCTTTCTTCGGGCATGATTGCCGTTCCGATCTGGATTCCACAGTTGGCAATGTTTCTGGGGCTGCTGGTTCTTGCAATTGCCCTGCTGGATAGCTTTTTTATGACACTGTTTGGGTATTCGACAGTGAGCAAAGAGAGTTAAGGGAGTGTAATGCATGTCCGAAGTTAGCATGACCCTGTTTTTATTGGTCATTTTGTTTGTGTTCCTGGGGAGTGGTATTTGGGTGGCGTTTTCCCTCTTCGGAGTCGGGATGCTGGGAATGGCCCTGTTTACCGAGGCACCCCTTGGCGAGGTTATGGCGACAACTGTTTGGGGGGCCAGTAACTCATGGTCGTTGGCTGCCTTGCCGTTGTTTGTCTGGATGGGAGAGATTCTCTTTCGTTCTCGCCTGTCTGAGGATATGTTTTCCGGACTTTCCCCTTGGTTGAACCACCTGCCAGGACGATTGTTGCATGTCAACATTCTCGGCAGCGGTATTTTTGCGGCTGTTTCCGGTTCCTCTGCGGCAACAGCTGCAACCATTGGCAAAATGTCGATTCCCGAACTGAGCAAGCGCAATTACCCAGAAAAAATGATTATCGGAACCCTGGCTGGTTCGGCTACTCTTGGCCTGCTGATTCCGCCGTCAATCATTCTGATTGTTTATGGAGTGGCGACGGAACAATCGATCGCTCGGCTTTTTATTGGTGGGGTATTGCCGGGTTTGCTGTTGGTTTTTCTTTTTATGGGCTACGTTATTGTTTGGTCGTTACTTCATCCTGGCGCGATACCTGCTGGGGAAAAGGTTCTGGGTCTGGGAGAACGCCTTAATCGATCGAGACGGTTGATTCCGGTTATTCTTCTGATCTCAGGGGTTATCGGCTCAATCTATTCCGGAATTGCCTCTCCTACAGATGCTGCAGCTGTTGGTGTGGCTCTGTCTCTGATCCTATCGAAATACACCGGGTCGCTGAATCGTGAAACCTTTTCAGCGGGTCTGCTGGGCGCGACAAAAACTTCATGTATGATCGCCTTTATCTTGGCTGGGGCAGCCTTTTTGACTGTGGCTATGGGTTTTACAGGAATTCCGCGAATGCTCGCAAGCTGGATCGCCGCCATGCAGTTGTCGCCTTATGCCCTGTTGGGAGCCCTGACCATATTTTTTATTATCCTGGGGTGTTTTCTTGACGGGATTTCGGTCGTTGTGTTGACAACCTCGGTGATCATGCCAATGGTCGAACAGGCCGGGATCGATGCGTTCTGGTTCGGAATTTTTGTCGTTGTCGTTGTTGAGATGTCACAGATCACCCCGCCTGTCGGCTTTAACCTCTTTGTTATCCAGGGCTTGACCGGGCTTGATATCCTGCGTGTGGCTTATGCCGCCTTGCCCTTTTTTCTGCTCCTGCTGGTCGCCTTGGCCCTGATTGTTATCTTTCCTTCTTTGGTGACCTTCCTGCCGAACATGATGGGTGGTTAGAGGAAGTTTTACAGCGATGCCGCTGCGCGCGAGGCCTGGTCGTAAAGTCCTGAAAGCAGGCGTAGAAGTGATGCGGCTTCACTGATCTCAGATCCTTCCTTGTCAAGATTACGGTAGACACTCGTCAGGCAACGTTCACGGATCTGACGGTATTGCTTGCAGGCCTCGCCTCCTTCTACGGTCGTAGAGTAAAAGATTTCCTTGCCCCTTTTTTCTTTCTGAATCAGGTTTAACTTGATCAGTTTTTTGAGGGAATAATTGACGGTGTGACTGTCTTCAACGTGAAGAACAAAGCAGATATCGACCAGCCTCTTTTCTCGGCTACGATGATTGACATTGTGCAGAACCAGAACATCCAGAGGGCTGAAATCCAAATGTCCGGCAGCGTTCATGCACCGAACCATCCACCGGCTGAAGGCGTGATGGGCAATGATCATCCCGTATTCAAATTCACTCAGATGCCAGCTGTCGGGCGATGTCAAATGCTCTGATGAGACGATCGGAACGACGGGCTTTAAAGGATCTTCCATGAGCTAAACTCCTCTATGATTTCAATGATATCCGGGGTTCTCTCCATTTTTTCTCTCTTGGCCACCGTGGTGAATCAGATTGTATCTGACGAATGCCCCAATAATAGCTTTTTCTGATCCCTTTGCAAAACACCTTCTTTGCTTTCTGTAAAAAATCTCCTTTTTATCTCAGTTTGAGAGAGGCTTGCAGGTGCGATAAGCGTTTGAAGGTTTTACCTTGCTGTTTCATTAACTGGGTTTTATTTGATTGTCCCTTATTTCATTGTGACATGGCCGGAGGATTGTTTCTCTCATGCTGCAAAGTTTGTCTTGCCCGGGGCTGGGGGACATGTTAGCAAGGCGAACTTTTATTTTTTTTGCTTAGCCATCTGGTTCGTTTTTGCGAGCCCATCAAGGATAGCCGATGATTCATCTGACAAATATCACCAAGCAGCACGGTAGCCGGGTGTTGTTCAAAAATGCGGCATTCCAGATTTTACCGGGCAGTCGAACTGGTCTGGTTGGACCAAATGGTGCGGGGAAATCGACAATTTTTCGTTTGATTACGGGTGAGGAAGCCCTCGATGGTGGGGAAATCTCTTGTGGCAAAAAAACTGTCATTGGCTATTTTTCTCAGGATACCGGAGAAATGTCGGGGCGCAGCGCTCTGGCCGAAGTGGTCGCTGCTTCTGCCGCTACGGTGGCTCTTGGTGAGCAGATTGCTGCGATGGAACAGCAGATGTGCGAACCACTGCTGGATGACGAAATGACCCAGTTGCTGGAACGTTATGGCAACGTGCAGCAGGAATTTGAACATCGTGGAGGCTATGATTTGGAATCGCGGGCTCAGTCGGTTCTCACCGGTCTTGGAATCGGACCGGATGATTATAATCGCCCGGTAGAGAGTTTCAGTGGCGGCTGGAAGATGCGAATTTCTCTGGCACGAATTCTGACCCTCAATCCTGATGTTCTTCTTCTGGATGAGCCGACTAACCACCTTGATGTTGAATCGATTATCTGGCTCGAAAACTGGCTTTCTGAGGATTATAAAGGGGGGCTGGTGATGACCAGCCACGACCGTGATTTTATGAACCGTCTGGTTTCCCGAATCGTCGAAGTCGGTAACGGTAAGATTACCAGTTATGGCGGAAATTACGATTTCTACCTGCGCGAACGAGAAGTGCGGCGTGAACAGTTGATTGCCAGTCATCGTCGTCAGCAGGAGATGCTTGCCAAAGAGGAGGATTTTATCGCCCGCTTTGCTGCCCGTGCTTCACATGCTGCCCAAGTTCAATCACGAGTGAAAAAGCTGGAGAAAATTGTGCGGATTGAGTTGCCGCCGGGACAAAAGGTGGTACGGTTTGAATTTTCTGAGCCACCACGCAGCGGTGATGATGTGATTGTGATTCAATCGTTGGGGAAAATTTGGCCGCAGGAAAATGGGGAGGGGAAGCCCGTTTTTTCGGGAGTTTCAGGAATGGTCAGGCGAGGAGACAAGATTGCCGTGGTTGGAGTCAACGGGGCGGGGAAATCGACATTCCTCAAAACTCTGGCGGGGCAAACTGATCCCAGCGAAGGAACTGTGACAATTGGTGCCAATGTTTCCCCCGGTTATTTCAGCCAGCATTCGATGGAAGTTCTCAATCCGAAAAAAACTGTTTTTGAGACCGTTCAGGATGTCCTGCCGCTACAGACGATCGGTGTGTTACGCAACCTTTGTGCTGCATTTCTGTTTCAGGGGGATGATGTCGACAAACGAGTCGACAAACTCTCTGGCGGCGAGAAGTCACGGCTGGTGCTGGCAACCCTGCTTGGTCGACCGCTGAACCTGCTGATTCTGGATGAACCGACCAACCATCTCGACATTCAGTCCCGTGAGGTATTGCTGGAAGCGTTGCAGAATTTTGCCGGAACTTTGTTGCTGGTTAGCCATGACCGTCATTTTCTCCGTTCACTGGTCGACCGAGTATTTGAGATTGACCACGGCGCGATGATCCCTTATGAGGGGGATTACGAATACTATTTGCACAAAACCGGGCGTGACCATCGGACGGTTTGATGATGGCTTACTCAGAGGCATGAGAAATGTATTCTTATGCCTCTGAGTTTCTGTATGAATTGAAAAGTTATCTGTTATGTTTCCGATGGAGCCGGTAATAACTCCTTTTTAAAGTAGGGCAACAGGAGTATTACCAACAAGGTTAGACCGAGCATTGCTCCGAAGAAGTAGGTGGAAAGGGAGAGCCCAAAGATAAAAAAGGAGTCTTTTTGTCGCAGGTAGTCAATGGGAAAACCTACTGCCATGATACCAAGACTTGCCTGTGTGGCGAACCACCAGCCTGCCGGACTTTTGGCTGCCAGTTTGTAGATGGCTATAAATACTGCAATTGTCGTATAGAAGGCAATAGGGCCTCCATACCGCAGGATGGCCTGGGCTGGATCGGTAACGGTAGCGGCATAGGGCATATCCAGAATTCCTCGAATACCATGCTCGGCAAAAGAGAAGGCATCGGTGCCGATCATTCCAAGGAGAGTGAGAACGATAAGATAAACTATACTATCTTTAATATTGTCCTGGCCTATGGCGATTACAGCCCAAAAGGCGACCAAGCCAACGCCAAAGGTGATAAAACCTGCGGGTTCTTTGAAGAAAACTGCTCCGGCTAGAGAGATATAGAAGCCACCAATTGGTGCCAGAGCCATGATGGTTACCATTGCGGGAAAGGCCCATTTTTCCCTACGGTATAGAGCATAGACCGTGAGGAGGAGAAAGAGTCCGCCAAAAACTTCCAGACCCCGCCAGTATGAAGTGATATACATCCGCAAGCTTACTGTTTTTATGAGTCTTTCTGACTTTTTGATCATTCCTTTTCCGGCAGCGGCAAGAGTTCCCCCTTTTTTCTTGAAAAATTCAACTCTAACAGGATCTCCAGCAGACAAGGACGCAGCTTCTTTGAGGATATCGCCAGCTGCTTTATCAAGTATGGCACCCGGTCCTTTCAGTTTTGGATGTTTCATTTCTTTAGCTGCCGCCGCCTGTAGAATGGTACCCACCTGTTTTATTTCAGCGGCTATGTTCGTCTGGTCCAGCTTCTGGGGCAGGGTGAGTAATTTTTTCCCTGCATCAAGTCTTAAAGCACCTTCCTTTTCCAGCAGACCGGAAAGGCCAGAAAGTTTTTTGATCACGATGTCCTGAGATTTATCAATTGAATATGGTGCAAAAATGACCAGATACACTGCCATTACCAAGCCGATAATGCTTAAGATGGTGATTTTTGATTTTGTCAATTTTTGCATAAACATTTCCTCCCATTATTTGTGTATAGAACTTTGAAGATATACATACGTTGCATAGCCCCCGGTTTCAGATTTGATAACCTATTTAATCTTTCCATTTGACGGGTGGCCTGTTTTGTCTCAAAATTGTATACGTCTCATTGTGTTGACGTGAAAGCATATCAGAAATCTGTACAAAGTGAAGACTCTAGTTGCTGTAATAAATAAAAGGGGAATGCAAGTATTTTTCTGCGATACGTGTTTTTGGTATCTACTGAGGCATCGGATCTTGCTGAAATCCGGTCGTCCGATATGGAGTGGTTGGACTTCGTCCCTTTGCTTGCGTCAACGGTAAGTGGAATTGATCTTGGTTGTAAAAACACCTTGACGATGCGACTTAACTCATGGTAGTAAGCGTATACTTACTATTTCATCAGTAATAACAGTGCATTCAGTTTTGGAGTAAAAAACATATTTATTTAGTCACTCGTCACACCACATCAGTGAGTGTGTGCATACTTACTGATGTTGGTTAGCCAACAAACAAATAGTCGTCGGAGTTCTTATGAAACAAACAATGAAAAACTATTTGAAACTAATTAAGAGTATGCAGACTGGTCTTCTGTTGCTGACGGGCATAGCTGGCTATGTCAGTGCTAATTGCCCGGTCGCAAGCTGGCAATCGTTGCTTTCTCTGTCTGGTAGCCTGTTTTTGGCTATTGCTGGCTGCACAATCCTTAACATGGTGTGGGATCGCGATATCGATGCCAAGATGGGTCGCACTTCGCATCGTCCCCTGGTGACTGGTGAGGTTCGGGTTGGCGAGGCTTTAACAGTTGGCGTGATATTGTCGGCAGTCGGCGTTGGCTGGGCATTTTGGATCGCGCCGCTCTACGGTGTCGTTGTTTTTGCCGGTCTTTTTATCGATTTTGTTATTTATAGTATATGGCTTAAGCGTCGGACTGCCTGGTCGATTGTCTGGGGGGGGATCAGTGGTGGTATGCCTATCCTTGCCGGGCGGGTTTTGGCTGTTGGCGAAATTGATGCGATCGGTGTTTTGTTTGCCCTGTCGATACTGCTGTGGATTCCCACCCATATCCTGACTTTTAACATTAAAAATCAGGCAGATTATAACCGCGCAGGGATCCCGACTTTTTCACAAAAATATGGCCCCGGTGCCACCAGAATAATTATAGCGATTTCCAGTATCTGTGCTGCTTTAGCGATTGGCTTGGGTGCGAGTGCTATTGGGCTTTCCTGGGGCTATTTGCGGCTGATTGCGATTATGGCCATCGGTATTATCGGATTGTCAGTTTACGCTGCTGCCAAGCCGTCAGAGAAAGTCAACTTTCAACTATTTAAATGTGCGTCCCTCTATATGGTGGGATCCATGATGATTATGAGTTTTGGAATCGTTTTCTAGAGGCTCGTCAGCTCTATTTTTTAAACTTATAGCTCAACAACGCTAAACAACGAAACGGGAGGTTTCAAATGAAGAGTAACTCGAGTGATCTACAACGAAAGATTATGGCGGTTTCCGCTGTCATAGTGGGGCTATTAATGATCTATGTTTTTCCAGAGCAGGGAATGCGTACCCTAAAGATTGCACTGGAGAATGTTATGGCAAGATTGCTTCCCTTTGACCCGGATTTCTATCCGGCCGTACCAATCCTTGGCGCCACTTATGCTGCCTGGATGATTATCCTGTATCTGGCCGGTGCTTTGGCTATCTGTCTGGCACCTGCAATTTATAAGGGCGAAGAGTGGGCCAGAGCTGCACTGATGTGTCTCACTGCCATCCCTGCTGTTGCTGGTATGACCATGTTGATTCCATGGATGGTGCTGGTTGTCTCTGACTACTCAAACGGTCCGGTCGCTGGTATTCTTCCTCCGCCAGAGGATACTTCTCTGCTGCCACCAGTATTTTTTACCATGATTATCGGTCTGTTCTTTTATTATATTTTCCTTTTTGCCGACAAGTCGAGCTTGAAAGAGAAGTTCATCCGCTGGATCCCCTATACCTTCCTCGGTATTGTTGCCGGTATGGTTTTTATGAATGGTCAGCACGGTGTACGTTATTTCATCTTTATTCCTGAACTGCTGAGAGCCGGCGCTGATGGCATTATGGGCAGTGCTGCTCCTAATATGGGATCCTTGAATAATTTGGGTAACTTCTTCACCAACCTCGATCATTATGATGCTCTTGGTCTGGTAAAAACTTCTCAGGCAACAATTGATGCCGGAAAACTTGTTGTATCCAAGGAAGCTGTCTACGATCCCAATACTCTGGTTCTTCTTCTTGGTGGGTATATGAACTATACAGCATCTTATCTGCTGGTATTGTCTGTACCTTTCTTGTGGCTCAGAAAGAAATTTGGTTTTTACACTGTTATGGCTGTATCCCTGGCAACTGGTTTAGTTGGGATTAACGGCTATGTGGTTCGTCATTCATTTGAGTGGGGTGTCGGCGGAGCAATGTCATTAGCACTGTTCGTCATATTCTTCCTGTTTAGGGCACAGTTCTTCCCGAAAGAGGAAGAAACTGAAGCATAAACATTCAATGAGTAATCCCCCGGTTTTGCTGGGGGATCTTAATGGAACAGTGTGCTTCATTGTGGAATATTCAAGGTAGCTTTTTAACTAAAAAAGGACTTTTGATATGAAAAAAATATTATTGATGGCATGTGCAACAACATTACTGCTGGCTGGCCAGGCAATGGCAACCAATGGCGATCAAATGCTGGGTATATCAGCAATGCAGTGGGCAAGAGGTGGTGCGATTGTTGCGTCTCCAACTGATGCTCCCAGCGTGCTATATAACCCTGCAGCGGCTGCAGCGCTTGGTGTAGATAACATCGCTTTTGATTTGGGTTCAGGTCTATTGCATGCTGAGAGATCAATCACTAACCCGATGATCAGTACCGATAGCGATTCTGAAAATTATTTTGCTGTTGGCGCCGGGGTTGTTGGTAAGATTAGTGACAAGCTCTATTTTGGTCTTGCTGCAGGTGGTGTTGCTGGTTTAGGCACTGATTTTGCGCAGAGTATCGGGCCTGACGAGGCAACGGCAGTTGTAACAACTAAGGGTCTGTTGAAGTTGACTCCGACAATAGCCTATAAACCGACGGATAAACTTTCTATCGGGTTTTCACCTCAGATCGGTTATCAGACTCTAGCCCTGAGTAGCCCTAAATTTGATATGCCTCAGACTGGAGAATTTGGCTTTGGAGCATCCATTGGTGCTGTTTATGAAGTTTCACCTGTAGTGCAAATTGGTGCTTCTTATACTTCTGAAATGGATATTTCTGAGTATGAATTTCATGGTGCATTTGATGCCAATGGCCCCATGGGTGGTTATACACCTGTTTCTGGGACATATCGTTTTGATATGGATGCCCCGGCATCTGCAGCATTTGGCGTAGCTTTTACCCCTTTGGGCGATTTTCTTCTAGTTGAGGTTGATGTCAAGTGGATTGGTTTTTCGGATGTTATGGATAGCATTGATCTCAAAAATGCCTCAGGGAACGTTGTTGACACGATCTCCTTTGGTTGGGAAGATCAGATTGTCTATTCTCTTGGTGTAGAACTTTCTCCGAAAGAGGACATTACCTTGCGCTTGGGTTACAACTACGCTGAAACCGGAATTGATCCTGAAGATGTCCAGTTTAATCTCGGTGCAGTTGCCACAATTGAACACCATTTATCTCTTGGTCTCTCCAAACAGTGGACATCCAATTTGACGAGTACCCTGTCTTATACCCATGGGTTTGAAAATTCAGTAACTGGAGATGTGCCGATGATGGTATCTGATGGAGAAGGTGGCATGGAACCGGGTATGGTTTCCCATACTTTGGAAGCATCTCAGGATATCGTCTATTTCCAGATTAGTTACCGGATGTAGTTCTGTTTAAATGATCAATAAAGGTGCTTGTCATTTGATGGGCACCTTTATTGTCAAAACGCACATGAGGTAAGGTCTATGAAGAAAATATTTTTGATCCTGATTTTTTTGATCTTCACATGTAGTGCTTCTTTTGCTGCTGGACCTCTTCAGGTTGGGGATACCGCTCCGGACTGGTCTTTTAATAATTCTGAAGACCAAACATTCAGCATGACAAGCTGGCCGGATAAGGTTTTGCTGGTGAGTTATGTTGATCCCGATGAATCTGATTTGAATGAATCATTTAACGAAGCTTTGCAAGCAGCTCGAAAAGATGGTCGTTTGCAAGATGCTGATTATCAGGGCGTTGGGATACTTGACTGCAAGGCAACCTGGAAGCCGAACAAATTGATTCGTGTCATGGCAGGTAAAAAAGCCAAAAAGTACAAAAGAACAATTCTATTTGATTTAGATGCAACATTGAGAGGATCCTGGGGACTAAAAAAGGATAGCTCGAATGTGATCTTGTTGGATAAAAATCATGTCGTTAAATACATCAGCAGAGGTAAAATTGCTGATGGTGAAATAGCATCGGTTATTCAGATGGCTATTGATCTGCAGAAATAGATGGGACAGTTTTGTCACTTAGATTCGTCCATTTTGAGCTTTGAATATATGACCCCCTCTCTCCTCCTATGTGATGGGTTCGAAATGGGCGAATTTAGGGTACGGATAAACTCTGTTAAGATGGATTATGACAAATAACCAACAAGTTTCGTTCGCTGATGAGCCATTGATTTTGGTGGATAGTCATGATTCTATCATCGGGCATGCAACAAAAGAGCACTGCCATAGTGGGGATGGAATACTCCATCGTGCTTTTTCCATCTTTATTTTTAATAGTAAAAATGAATTATTGCTGCAAAAACGCAGCGCGGAAAAGCAACTCTGGCCGTTATTCTGGTCAAATAGTGTCTGTAGCCATCCTCGCAAGGGAGAAAGTTGCACAGAAGCTGTTAAACGGCGGCTCTTGGACGAAGTTGGCTTGCATCTTCCGGTAGAGTTTCTTTTTAAGTTCCAATACCAGGCAAATTACAAGCAACTGGGTTCAGAAAATGAGTTGTGCTCTGTCTATGCTGGAAAAACTGATGAATCGCCAATTGTCAACAATCATGAAATCGCCAGTTGGGAATATGTGAGCTTTGACAAGTTACAGATTGATATGGATGACAGACCGGAAGAATATACGCCCTGGTTTAAAATAGAACTGCAACGAATCCGTCAGGATTTTATGGATAAAATTTTTACAATTTGATGTGATTGTTTGTAGTTCGTTTTTTATATCATCATGGTTTTTCAGGGCAAAGGGCTAATATTAAAATATTTTTGCGTTTTTATGTGGGAGTGAGTGTTTACTCATTACAACATCTACATGTTTATTAAAATGGAACCCTCCCGGTTTTGCGGGGGATACTTTTTTCAAATAACATTAACTATAGGAGCAAAGGGAGACTAATGGATAAATCAATCGGTTATTTGAGGTATCTGTTCACCACAACAAAGGGACGGATTCTTCTGAATATTTCAATCATTTCTCTGGCGGTTGCCGTATTCGGTACATTATCAGGGCCAATGAAAGAATGGGGTATTGCAGCATTCACCCAGAACCTGCTTGGTATGGACATGATCCCAGAGGATCGTGAAGGCAGAATTATTATGCTGTACCACACTATTGCTATGTCGTTTATTGCTCTGCTGGTCTATATCGTCACTGATATTGTCAAGATGGATGAACATAAAGCCAAAGGGATCAACAATACCATTACGGTTGGATATCTGATGGCGATTGTTTTTGGTCTTGGTTTTGCCTATTGGGGACACAACTGGGCACTTCATGGTCTATTTCTGGTTGGACAGGCTCTGGTCTTTTACTCAGGAGTTTTACTCTGTCGCGCTATCTGGCCATGGAATAAGGACTATTACGAGCCAGCAGATAGTCCCTATGCCCATCTGAAAAGTGGTTTTCCTCTCGAGAGAGCTGCTTTCTGGACAATGGCTATGGCAACTCTGGGTTCTGCGATCTTTGGTGCTGTAACCGGTTCTTACTGGGGCAATGGTCATGAAACATTCCTCGGTGAAAACGGCGTTCGTCACGTCACTCACTCTGCGTTGCAGCTAGCTATTATTGGTCACCTGCATATCATGCTTTCTTTGGTAGGTATTTGTACTTCACTGATCGTTGGCCGCTGGTACGATTGGAGAGGCAAATTCCATACAATTGGGATGTGGTTGTTTATCATCGGCACCATCATTCTAACTTTGGGCGTCTGGTCTGTTGTTCCTTACCAACTTACTGCTCATACAATTATTTATGTCGGTGCTGTTTTCTCCATGTCTGGAGCCCTGATGCTGGTTATTTTCGGCTGGCGGCAACTTATGGGCTTTGGCCCTGGAATGACCAAAGAAAAAATTGGTTTTGCTGGTCGGATTAAAATGTGGCTGGATGATCCATTGAGATTTGGTTCTTTGTGGCAGATGGTTTTCATGAATTTTACCGTCAGTGGTGTTGGTATCTTTATGGCGATTAAGCTTGAGAGTGTCTTCCGCTATATCCCTTTCCGTGAAGAGCGCATTACCCTGACCGGTCACTGGCATATATTGTCGGTTCTATCAGGAACAATCATCTTGTTTTATCTGATGAGTGAAGTATTCCCGATCAAGGGAGTATTAAGAAAAGTCTTCGGCTGGGCAATCATTTTAGGCTCAAACCTGGCTTTTGGTATGATGACCCTCTTTTCTCTTAAGCGGATGTTTGTTGCCGAAGAAAATCAGGAAGGGATGGTTACGACTTTTATGCTTCTGACCGATATTGGTCTTGGAGTTACGGAAATCCTGCTCGGGGTGTTCATATTCATTGCTTTATACCGATTTGCAGCTAAAAAGTTTACTGGTATGGCTATAATTGCCGGCTTACTGTTGATGATGCCACAAGTCAGTGAAGCCATATCTGCCGATGTAGATCCAGCAAGTTTAAAAGCGGAACTGACTATAAGTTCTGATGCTTGGGTGACTGTTCCTGCTGGACATTTTCTTTCCAGCTTAAACCATCATGACATCGATATTCCTTATGACTTTGATATTATGGTCACTGAGGTAACAAACACCCAATATGTTCAATACCTCAATGCCGCCATGGCTCAAAGCCTTGTTACTGTCAAAAATGGTGTCGTTGTAGGACATTATAAAGGTGATAAATTTTCTGGCGGGCGGCACGAAATTGAAATTTCTGCTGGCGAATATCCCTATTATAACCTGGATGGTCAACGTGCCAGAATTATGTACAAAGATGGCAGCTTCTCCGTCAAAGCTGGATTTGAATCCTATCCTGTAAATTATGTCTCCTGGATGGGAGCCAATGCTTACGCTGAGTTTAATAACTATCGTCTCCCCTATAAATTGGAGTGGGAGAAGGCAGCGCGAGGAACTGATGGGCGTTCCTTTCCTTTTGTCCATGAACCAACACCGCAACGCGCTAATTATTATCACAGTAAGGATCCATTTGATAAGTATAACGCTATCTTGCCAGTTGGATTCTACAATGGCAAAACCCACGGTGGCTTTGCAACAATCGACAGCCCCGGGCCCTACGGAACCTATGATCAGGCAGGAAACGTGGCGGAGTGGACTGGAGATATTGTGACCGGTACTGATCAGCGCTACATGTATGGTGGCAGCCAGATGGATTATGATTTCGATCTGCGCCCCTATACTGAAAATATTTCACGGCCTGCATATATGAGCTTTCAAACAGGGTTCCGCTGTGTGCGTGATCTCAATGGAGTACCACCTAAAATTGATGCTGGTGCCCATCATTAACTTTTCATTAGAGTGCGGATAAGTATAGAAAGCTGGTCGTGTTATATGACCAGCTTTCTATGCAGTTGTTCTCAGGCTGCAGAATAGATTGAAAATTGATAAGTGGTTAGTTGGTGAAAACTAACAAAATATTCCCATCAGGGTTCTATGAAGTTAGATACTGAAACAAGGCAGCGGCAGATTGTTCAAGCAGCAATTCTCCTGATTCATTTCGGGGGTATACAGAATCTGACCATAAAAAAAATAGCCAACGAAGTTGGATTCTCGGAACAGGCTATTTATCGCCATTTTGACAACAAACAGGCCATCCTAGCTGCGACAGTTGATTTTTTTATTATCTGCTGCGGTGAGATGTTGGAAGAAATTGGTGAGATTGAAGATCCTCTGTTACAGATCAGACGGTTTATGGAAGTTCACATAGAATATTTCGAAGAAAACCCTGCTTTCGCGACCGTTATTTTTTCCGAGGAAATCTTTCAGTATGAAGAATCCTTGACACTAAGGGTTCAACAACTGGTTGATAACCTTATTAAATTTGTCACTGTTTTGGTGGAAAAGGGTCAGGCAACTGGGGGAATAGATAATAAATATCCAGCTGGAGACCTTGCTTTCATGATTCTTGGCTCCTTGCGTTTTTTGATAACAGTGTGTCGATTATCCGCAGGTTCATTCAGTATGAAAGAGCGGGGTTGGCCGTTGATTGAAACAATTATGGCTACGTTGAAACAGAAACAACAATCAGTATGAAAACGATCCCCTTATCTGCCATTACCAGTAGGGAAGAGACGCGTGTCAACTTCCAATGGGGACCTGTGTTTGCAGCAATCATTCTCACTGCAGGCATGTTGACTGTTGTGCAGGTTGTGGTTGAACGACCGTTGCTTCTGGCAGATCGATTTTTTCCAGGAATGGGTTGGATAGAAATTATTGCCCTTTCACTCTATGCAGGTTTCCTTACTCCTAAAATTCTCAACCCCAAGACCTCAGTTCGCTGGAGAACCATCCTCTGGCTCACTTTTTCTGTCATTTTTTTTAGTCAGCTAATACTGGGTATATTTGGCTTTACAACTTTTTTAATGTCTGGTGTGCTGCATTATCCTGTTCCGGGTTTGATTGTTGCTGGCCCTATTTACCGGGGCGAAAATTTTTTCATGCCGATCCTTTTTGGCAGCACCCTGTTTTTTATTGGTCCGGCGTGGTGTAGTTATTTTTGTTATCTCGG
>JAOZOH010000267.1 GCA_029933365.1 Desulfuromusa sp.
CAGTACTGCTGGGATCAACGAGGTTCTTCTTTTTTTGGCTGGTGAATCTGGGTCTAAAGTAACTAAGTTGACAGCTGTTTGTCTAAAAAGGTATAAATCTACTCATGCCACGTACCGCAAGACTTGACGCCCCCGGTATTTTTCATCACGTGATGATTCGCGGGATCGAGCGTCGAAATATATTTAGAAATAGAAAAGATCGGGAAGACTTTTTAGAAAGACTCGAGAAACTGATTCCTGAAACCGGAACAGCTTGTTATGGCTGGTCTTTTCTTTCCAATCATGCCCATTTTCTGTTTAAAACCGGTGAGACCCCGTTGTCCACCCTGATGAGAAGACTCCTGACCGGGTATGTAGTTGGGTTTAATCGCCGTCATAAACGTCATGGTCAATTATTTCAAAATCGTTTCAAATCCATTGTCTGTCAAGAAGACACCTACCTGAAAGAATTAGTTCGCTACATTCATCTCAATCCAATCAGGGCTGGTTTGGTTCCAGATCTTGAAAAAACTGGATAAATATCCCTATTGCGGACACAGTGCACTGATTGGTGGGATTGAACGAGAATGGCAGCAAACCGATTATGTTCTTGCTGCTTTTGGTAAAAAAGAACCGATTGCCCAAGAAACTTATCAACAGTTCATGAAAGAGGGGCTCCATCAGGGACATCGCGAAGAATTGACCGGTGGCGGACTGGTACGAAGTATCGGTGGTTGGTCGGCGGTGAAAGAGGGACAAAGCCATACCATGAGCGATGAACGGATATTGGGCGATAATGAGTTTGTCGAATCAATCCTTTCTGAAGCAGGCGAAACCCTGGAACGACACTATCAATTAAAATCCCTCGGCTATGATTTACAACGAGTCGTCGAGCGAGTTGCCGAAATATTTGAGATAAATGCAGATGAAATTTACTCACCCGGTCGACAAACTCATAAAGTGAGAGCTAAAAGCCTTGTTTGTTACTGGGCAGCCAGAGAACTGGGCATGACTTTATCCGAATTGGCCCGCGTTTTTAAAATGAGTGTGGCGGGGACAGGATATGCCGTAGAGCGGGGAGAAGAATTGGTTCGAGGTGATGGTTTTGAGTTAGTTATTTAAGAGCGTCCCTCTTCCCTTATTGCCATCTCCTTTATGTGAGTTTTTCTTGGCTATGCTTTCCGCCAATTCGAAAATACTTTTGACTTCCGGGCTATTCATTGCGTAGCGAATAAACGGTCCGTCACGCATTGCTTTGAGAATCCCATGTTTTCTGAGAATTTTCAGGTGATGCGAAACAAGACTTTGTTGTAACCCAACAGCCCTGACGATCTCTGAAACATTTTTTGGCTCAGTCAAAAGATGATCCAGTATTTTGTAACGAGATGGATCACCAATAACTTTGAGGATTTCACAGACACTACTATCCAAGTCAACACCTCCAAATCAAAAAAATATCAACCGTCATTGATATTAATACAGATTGATATTGGTGTCAACACCTAGAAGCTCTGTCCAAACGGTAATAAGAAAAATTCTTGCATCAGCCACAAACATCATTATATTGTAATATTATTGAATTGCGATATTTAAAATAAAAGAATAGGATGATTTGTGGATTTCGAAAAAAATAGCCAACTACTAAAAGCTCTTGGCCATCCGATCAGGCTGAAGATGGCTGTCATGCTGATGGATGACGAGTGCTGTGTAACAGATGTCACAAATGCCCTCGATGTATCACAATCGACATCTTCACAACACCTGGGGATTCTAAAAAATGCTGGAGTTGTTTTCCCACAAAAATATGGGACGAAAACATGCTATGTCGTTAACAATGAGCTGGTCAAAAAAATAATTCTTTTACTACTGGAGGAGAGCACATGAAAACGTTGATAATTTTCAACCGCCAACCTTATGACAGCACAGATGTGACTTGGAACGGACTTCGATTGGCTGGTAGCCTGCACGGAAAAGGAGAAGATGTCAGGATATTCCTGATGAATGATTCTGTCGACATGGCACGAGATATTTGCAAACCACCAGAAGGCTATGATCAGGATCTGGCTCAGATGCTAAAAGATCTTATTGCAAAAGGAGTTCAAGTCAAAGTCTGTGGTACCTGTATGGCTAGGTGCGGAATTTACAGAAATGAGCCCTATTTTGCTGGTGCCGAAAAAGCAACAATGGCTGAACTGGCAGACTGGGTGATTGAGTGCGAGACGCATCTTACCTTCTAAAAAATTATCATGGGGTCTCTGGCTACCTGTATCATTCGGTGGCCAGAGACAAAATACGTCTTTTCCTATCTTGTTAATAAATCCAGACCTTCCTCCGAGAACTACATTTCCGGCTTACTTGAGAGATATTTTTAGAGAAAAGACATTATCAAATAACGACAATAATACCTTGTGCTAAATTTATAGAAGTAGCTCGATAAAGAATTTAAGAAGATGTCGGGAATTGTCGGGAATAATCACAAAAAAAGACCAGTCTCATCGACTGGTCTTTTTCTATAACTACCTGATATTATTTGTAAAAATGGTCGGAGCGAGAGGATTCGAACCTCCGACATCTTGGTCCCAAACCAAGCGCG
>JAOZOH010000268.1 GCA_029933365.1 Desulfuromusa sp.
TGTTGGTCGCTTCAAATTCCTTACGGATATCGGCAAAATCAACCACATAACCATAACGGAAGGATTTGTAGGGACGATTGACCCGGGTCAGTGCCTGAAGCAGATTATGTTTTCGAATGATTCGCCCGAGGTAGAGTTTTTTTAAACGTTTGGCATCAAACCCGGTCAACAGCATATTATAGACGAACAAGAAATCAATTTTACCCGCTTTAAAATCCTCAACTTTGTCCTTACGTTCTTCTTTGGTGCCGACATCATGCAGAATCAAGGCGGCTGTTTTTACTTTGTTCGCCTCCCTCTTGCTATCCAGAAAAGTCATTCGTGATTGGGCTGCAATGGGCAGGTCGTAGCCGGCGGGAATGCCATCATACAGTGCTGCTTCATCAGCACGTTTCTGTGTAAATAGTTCAAACAGTTGCTTGGCCTGTTCGGAGCTATCGCAGATAACCATGCCACCGATGCCAGAATCATTGAGAGCCCCTCGACTTTTTTCAAAGTCGGTCACGATATAATCCAGCATGGGTTCAACAAAGCTGGGATGGGCATAAATCAGCTTGCGATCAACATCACCCATTTTCACTTCCACTTCGTCCAACGCCTGTTGCAGGGTCATTTTATAGTTGGTGGCGATCTCTTCACGAATCAGGCGCAAAGTGTAACCATCGGCAATAGAAGCGTTGTAGTAATATTTGTGGATGTAATCACCAAACAAATCCCGGGAATTATAGTCATTTCCCAGCAGTGGAGTTCCAGTAAGCCCAATTTTGATGGCGTTGCTGTCTGATTGGCTGAGGTTAGCGAGAAAACTTCCTTTAGGGTTATAGCTGCGATGCACTTCATCCAGAAAATACACCCGCTGGATATTTACATCATAATCTTCTGTAGAAACGATATCCGGGTCATCTTTAAATTTTTGAATATTAACAACGGTAATTTCAGGTTCACCAGAGTGGTTGTGGATCACTTGTGTGACTTGGATGTCGCGAGCAAAATCGTCCCTTGAATTGATGATATGGACAATCAAACCACGGGCGGCAAACTCTCGATGTGCTTGCTGTAACAAATCCAGACGGTCAACAATAAAGTAAAATTTGGGGATAATTTTTCGACGCTGAAAGTAATCGGTCAAGAAGTTCACATTATAAAAAGCAAGTGCCGTTTTACCGCTTCCCTGCGTGTGCCAGATAATGCCCTTTTTTATCCCTTCGTCCAATTTGCGTTCGATAGCTTTGGTAGCGAACAGCTGCGGATAGCGCATGATGTGCTTTTGCAGACCGTCAGTTTCCGCTACATATGTGAGGGCATAACGAAGGACAAAAGACAATCGTTCACGGCTAAGCAAGGACGTACAAATACGGTTGGTTGGTCGGTTGGGATCTTTGTTGGAAACAAATTCAGGATTCGTCCGAATAACTTCCAGATTGTTGTCCTTAAGCACCTCAAGCTCAATAGAATCGGACAAAGGTTTCAGGAGTGCTGTCAGGTTGCGTATCTCTTCCTCGCGGAAATAGTTAAAAACCGGGTCTTGATAAGAGCTGCTGGCATAAAATGCCCCCTGAACCGGCTCTGGATCGCAATCGTCATACTCCATATTATTGGAGAAGATCATAAACTGGGTAATATTAACAAAACGTCTGAACTTGGGATTTTGAAATCGCGTCTTGATACGGTTGCGTTCCGCCAATATACCTTCACGGTTATTTGGCTTTTTGACCTCGATAAATACCAACGGCATGCCGTTTATAAGTAAGGTAATATCCGGTCGAAACTCTTCATCACCGTTCTGACAGGTGAGTTCTGTCACCACATGGAAACTATTATTGTCGAAGTTTTCAAAATCGATTAAGCGGGTATTAGAGCGATCGGTAAGTTTCTCGAAAAATGCTTTCCCCAGATCTTCGTTGTCGAGAGATAACTTAACTTCTTCGAACAGACGGTTGACGTCATCTTCTTCAAGGTCAGAGTTTATTTTGGAAATAGATGTGCGGAACAGATCAGGAAAGATATTGGATTCTCTATCCCACATCATTCCTTTGATGGAAAGGTATTGGTAACCAAGCCTTACCAAATGCAGAATGGTGGGAATTTTAACCCTTGAATCTTCGCTAAAAACCATCACTGTGATTCCCCCTGCAATTTTTTAACTGCCAAACTGATCAAATTGTCACTATGCCAACCTTCTTGGAACTTTTTTCAAAACAGCTTCTACTGACCCATACCTCGTACCTGTAAGTTTCGTGAATAAGTGCCAATTTTATAACATGTGCCATCACTAGTGTCCCGTTAAATTAGGAAGGTAATGGGGAATGTTGTCGTTTTAATACATTAAGCACACAGGTAAAACAGCCAAAGTAAGTGTAAGAATAAGGTTACCAGATTTTTTTGCAAAATTATTTCCATTTTCCTCCCCTTTATTATTATGATATCCCAAGTCAGGACATTTTCCCCCGAGGCGATCCATGTTGTCAGCCGACTCAATCTGTTAACAATCTGGTAAAGTGAAAGTTACACAAATATTTTTTATAAAAAGTGTAACTTTTCCATAACAAAACAGTTATAGAAATAA
>JAOZOH010000269.1 GCA_029933365.1 Desulfuromusa sp.
ACTTACGGCGTTAAGCCACACGATGCAGCTTCGAAAGAGGATGGAACTTCGTGGTCTTTGATGGAAAAATTGTTTCTTGGTCTCCCCCTGGATCAATATATCGGGCAGGCATTTCGCAATAAATTCAACTGGATTCTGGGTATCATCTTTGCCATCGGATTTCCGGTCATTATCTATCGGTTCTTCTTCTCACTGGGGGCGGTTACCCATGCTAGCTATGACTACCCTTGGGGATTGTTCCTGGGCTTCGGGCTCTTCTGTATGGTGCCGTTGTCAGCTTCCGGTTTTATGCTGGGGACGACAGTCGAAATTTTCGGGCGGCACGATTTTGAGCCAATTGAACGTCTGGCACTGCTGAATGGCCTCCTCGGTTATTTCTTTGCGGTCGTTTATTTACTGGTTGACCTTGGCCAGCCATGGAGACTCTCCTACCCGATGGTCTACTCTTTTGGCCCGGCTGCGGTCCTGTTCCTGGTTGGTTGGCATGTTGCGACCTACCTCTCTGTTCAGGTTATGGAAGTTTCTACGGCATTCTTCGAGTGGATTGGTTTCCAACGCGGTTATGATTTTATCCGTAAAGGGGCTGTTGGCCTGACAGTTTCCGGGATTATCCTCTCAACTTTGCACCAGGGTGCTCTGGGGGCACTGTTTCTCTATGCTCCGGGGAAAGTTCATCCGCTCTGGTATTCATCAGCATTTCAGTGGTTACACTTTTTCATCTCATCTGTTCCCGCCGGTCTTTGTATGGTCATCAGTGTCAGTACCATTGTTATCTACACGATGAAATGGCGTTGTGATGATCGGTTTATTGATAATCTTGACCGGATCACTATTTCATTGGCTAAAGGTGCCGCGCTCGGCTTGGTCACCTATCTCATCATGAAGATTATTGCTGTCGCTCATGATAATGAGTGGGCTTACATTGTGACAAGCTGGGGTGTCTGGTGGTTATTTGAGATGATTGTCGGAGTTATTGTTCCGATGATTTTGCTGGCTTATGGGGCACATAATAAACTGGTCGGGATCTGCCGCATTGGTGCTTTTATCACCGTGTTCGGGATTCTATTGAACCGCCTGAATACTGCATTGATTTGTTTCAACTGGAAGCTGTATCAGGAGATACCACATAACCTGGAAATTATTATTGCCATTACGATTTTTGCTCTCTACATAGCAACTTATCGTTTTATCCTGGCTCGCTTGCCGATTCTTTATAAATATAAAAAGTAGGCTGCTGGGTAAAAAAAGCGATTGACCCAAACAGTAAACGGGAACCAATTGCTAGTTCTATATCAATAAATCCCTGGCCGGTAGAGGAATTTCCTTTGTCAGCCAGGGATTTTTGTTTTAATATCCTTTCAAAGTACAACTCATGAGGAGCAAGAGAGTATGTTTGATAACCTGATTGCCAGAGCAATTATACCAGTGACTATAGCTGTTACTGGATTTGTTATATTTGGCTGCCTTTTGCTGTACTCTTTTATCAAAGCCGACATGACTTCCGAAGCGATTCGGACTCTGAATGGCTGTGCCAGTACTGTGGTTAAATCAACCCGTTCCGCTATGCTGGAAGATGATCAGCAGTCCATTCAGGATATTGTGGAAAACGTCGGGACGCGGGAAGATGTTCAACTGATTAAAATTTACGACCAGAAGGGTGACATCCGCTATTCCGGACAGGATGCTCCTGAAGACATCCTCACTGTCACAAATGCTCATATCTCTGAGTTTTTACAATCCCCCTCCTCTTACAAACAAAAACCACAACATGATGTTGATCATTCCAACGGTTTTATTGCGACATCATTGCCAATCTTCAACGAACCTCAGTGTTCAACGGCTGCCTGTCATTTCCATTCTGAGTCTGAACCTGTCTTGGGTTTTGTCAGTATTGGTATCTCCAGTCGGTATCTGGAAAAAACCCTTTCAGTCCTTAGAACGCGAATGATAATCTTTAGTGTGATGGTATTGTTTCTGACGGTAGGTGGAGTGACTGCGCTGTTGCGGATGAACCTTTTTCTCCCGATTATCCGTTTGACTTACAATGCTGAATTGGCTGCCCAGGGGACTGCTGAGCCAGATTTGCCAAAATCTGATCATAAGCTTGGCAAGCTGAACAAGGATTTCCGTTTATTGGTGAAGCAACGGGATCAGGCATTAAAAGATTTGAAAGGTATTAAACCCCCAGCTAGAAATGTAGGCGATGGATCCGACGAATCATGAAACTGAAACTCCTCTGCCGGATATCAACCCACTCCGTAAGCAGGTTCAGGCAAAGATAAAAAAACTGGAGCTTTACTCCAGTACCGGCCTCTGGATTCTTGCCCTGTTTACTCTCTTAAGTATGGGGGCATTTCATAATTTTGATTTTCTCCCACCATTGAGCGAAAGTATCCGTGCTTCCTTGGGAGCGGGCCCTCCGGTTAAGTATATTAACTGGGCTCTGGTCATCTATGGTTTTTCAGCAATCATTCTGATCCTGACCCAGATGGCCAGTGATAAAAAACCACGTGGTGCTTTGGCCCACTTTGGTTACTTGGGGGCATTCTATCTTTT
>JAOZOH010000031.1:0-23989 GCA_029933365.1 Desulfuromusa sp.
CGGATGCCGACACATTGACCGACATGCCGTTTACACAAAATTCTTTACAGGCTCAGCTGGCCTGAGCCTTAATCAGTTCCTAAGTCGCTATAGAACCGACGAGCAATGTGAGGCTGCTCTTGAAGAATCTCGCTGGCCACAAGGCTTTACTTGTCCATGCTGTCAAAGTAGCAGCTATTGCAACGTCTGGCATGGCCGGGTCAAAACTTTTCAATGTAACCGCTGCCACAAACAGGTGACTTTGACCAGCGGAACGATTTTTCATGCAACCAAACTGCCGCTGTCTATCTGGTTTCAGGCGCTGTTTTTTCTGACACAGACAAAAACCAACATCTCGACACTGGAGCTTATGCGGCGGATCGGCGTCAGTTACCGCACGGCCTGGCGGCTAAAACACAAACTGATGCAGGTTATGCATGAACGCGAAGGCACAACGGTGCTTGCAGATCGCGTTGAAATTGACGATGCCTATCTAGGCGGTGAACGCTCTGGAGGCAAGGTCGGGCGGGGCTCAGAAAACAAGATCCCCTTTATTGCGGCCATAGAGACGAACTCCCAGGGTCACCCTAAGCGAGCCGTCTTTACGCCCGTAAAAACATTCAGTAGCGCTGAAGTAAAAGTATGGGCTCAACAGTTTTTAAAATCTTCCGCAACAATCGTTTCAGATGGCCTTCCTTGCTTTCGAGCCGTTGAGACAGTTGGTTGCACACATCAGCGTGAAGTTGTTGGTACTCAGCGAAAAAGCATCGATATGGGCTGCTTTCATTGGGTTAATACGATCTTGGGCAATCTTAAGACTTCTATTGATGGTAATTACCATGGTTTCAAATTCGACAAGTATGCCCATCGTTACTTGTCCGAAGTTCAATATAGATTTAACCGGCGCTTTGATTTAGCCAGTATTCTGCCGCGCCTGCTCTTTGCAAGCAGCCAAACTAGCCCAAGGACAGAGGCTTGGTTGCGACTGGCTGAAGATTAGCGCTAATCAGGATCGTTTTTGTCAGTCAGTTTCTGTACTGGTTTGTAATTGATTGGTTTCTTGTGAACGGGTGGTGTCTTTTGTTTGTTCCTGCGCTACATTGTGGGCACTAGGACTGTCGTCATGCCCGCTACCGTCGCCGAGTCCACCACCAACACCAGCGCCATCACCGTTTCCGTCGCCACTACCACCACCGCTACCACTACCACCATCACTACCGCCGTTTCCGCCACCGTTTCCACCACCACCTTGAGCACAGGCAGTTTTCTCAATCAGCAATCCGGAAGAAAGATCGAAAGCCACGGGAGTGAGAACAAATAGCAGAATAATCGAGAAGACCAGGGGGGACATTTTCATCACACTTTTCATTTTTTAGCTCCTTGCTGTTGTTGGTTCGTTTCAAATACAAAATTCCTCTGCCTTGTTAAACGTATCAAAAACGATTTGGTTTACATTGAATATGCGGAATATGTGTTTTAGGGGGTATTATGGCGACAAGAAAGGCATTTTAACGCAGAGGTGGAGAGATGCGGAGAAAATGTTTTTGACCCTTGTTCTTCGTGGTGTCTTTGTGTCTTGGTGGCAATAAACTTTGGCTTTGATCGAGCTTAGGAGCTTCAGTCTAAACCCCTATTGTTTTCCAGATTTCAGCCGCCGACAATGGCTAACAAGTCGTGTGCAGTAAAACAGTCGATAGCTTGTCGCAGCTCAATATTATCTGGTTCCTGCAGGTTGTCAGCCAGGTAGATTCCACCTAGTTTCTGATACTTATGACTGGCTATATCATGATAGGGGAGGAGATTGACACTCTTTTTCTCCCCTGGAAGGCTGGCAATAAAAGCAGCTGCTGCTGTTATGTTTTCGGGGTCAGAATTGACCCCTTTGATCAAGGGAATACGAACCTGAATATTTGCGCCACTTTTAGCCAGGGCAGCAAGGTTGGAAAGGATCAGTTCGTTACCAACACCGGTGTATGCCTTGTGTTTGTCTGAATCCATCAGCTTAAGGTCGTAAAGGAACAGATCGGTCCGTTTGGCGATCTCAAGGAGGACTTCTTCTTTGACAAAACCGCAAGTGTCGATAGTTCGGTGGATTTTCTGTTTGCCGCAGAGGTCAAGGATTTCTGCTAGATACTCGGGGAAAAGCAGTGGCTCCCCTCCAGAAAAGGTGACTCCACCTCCGGACTGATCAAACAGAATTCGTTCCTTTTCGATAATTTTCAGTAGCTCAGAAACTGATTTGTAATAACCAGAAATCTCTGTCGCCAGAGTTGGGCAGACTTCTGCACATTGACCACTCAAGTTACAGCGTTCTGGGTCAGTGATGATTCCATCCGGAGTTAAACTGCAGGCATGATTCGGGCAGGCTTTTACACATTCTCCACAGCCGATACATTTGTCTGGGTTGTACATTTTCTGTGGTTTAGCTGAGATGCTTTCGGGGTTGTGGCACCAGATGCAGGAGAGTGGGCAGCCTTTGAAAAAGATGGTGATGCGGATGCCTGGACCATCATTGATGGCGTAGCGTTTGATGTCGAAGATCAGAGGTTGCTGCACAGAGTTTCCTTTGGTGCTTTTTTTGTCTCCATCCTTCATCCCGTGTGACGCAGCTGGAATGAAGCGAAACTTTGCAGGAATTCGAAGAAAAATGTGTTGAGCCAAAAGCGAGTTTTTTTCTTCGCTGCAAAGTGCAGTGTAATGGAGGGTACCCGAAGGGTAAGGAGTTCGGGCACGCATCCCCGCGATCTTGTCTTTGTTTTTATGTGCAAAAGTTAAAATCAAAACTGGCGGGGCTATAGCTCCGCAGTTTTGATATCTGAAAGTCAAAGTCAACACCGGCGGGGTTCGGCCCGCCAGCCGAGTTCATTTTCTTTGTGTCGACAAAGAAAACGGAACCAAAAGAAAGCGCCCCCAATGCTCCCGCCTGCCTGCGGCAGGTTCCTTCCGCTGCGTAAATATTTGACGCGCTCGCAAAACTTGCCCTGCGGGCTTCGGACATTCCTCGCTTAATCGTCAAATATTTGCTCCACTCCAGCGGTGGCAAAGGGGAGGGGAAGTCCAGATCGTAAGACCAAACCCATGAAGCCTAGAAGGCTTCATTCTCCGTCCGCTCAATCACTTCCTGTTGCAGATCACCATTCATATCATTGAAATAATCGCTGTAGCCAGCCATCCGTACCAGTAGATCCTTATAATCCTCTGGATTCTCCTGAGCGGCTTGAAGTGTCGCTGTATCGACGATGTTGAACTGAATATGGTGTCCGCCGAGGGTGAAATAACTGCGAATCAATTGCCCGAGTTTGACGATATCCTCATCCCGCTTTAGCAGGCTCGGCAGAAAACGCTGATTGAGCAGAGTACCACCTGACATGTTGTGATCCAGTTTGGTCAGCGATCTGATCACTGCTGACGGGCCATGGGTATCAGCACCATGCGAAGGAGAGGTGCCATCGGAGATCGACTTTCCGGCGAAGCGGCCGTTGGGGGTGGCACCCATTACCTTGCCGAAATAGATATGGCAGGTGGTCGAAAGCATGTTCAGGTGAAAGGTTTCACCTTTTACATTGGGTTTGCCATCGATAGCGGCGAGGAGATCCTGGTAAATTTGCAGGGCAATGTCATCAGCATAATCATCATCATTGCCGAAAAACGGGGTTTTGTTGATGATCGTCTGGCGCAGGAATTCTTCCCCTTCAAAATCTTTTGCTACCGCATCGAGAATCTGCTCCATGCTGAAAGTCCGGTTCTCAAAGGCATGTTTTTTCAAGGTTGCCAAACTGTCGGTGACTGTCCCCAGTCCGGTGCACTGGATATAGTTGGTGTTATAGCGTGGGCCAGAATTGTAATAATCTTTTCCTTTGCTGATGCAATCCTCAATCACCACCGAGAGGAAGGGAGCCGGGGCGTACTTGGCAAACATTCGGTCGATGTAATTGCTGACCCGAATCTTGGTATCGACAATGAAATTGAGTTGCTTGTGGAATGCTTCGTATAACTCTGTATAGTTCTCAAAATTACGAGGATCACCAGTCTCAATTCCAACCATTTTGCCGCTGAGTGGATCAATTCCGTTGTTCAGAGCAATTTCCAGAATCTTCGGGACATTCAGGTAGCCGGTCAGGATGTAGGCTTCTTTGCCGAATGCGCCGACCTCGATACAGCCACTGCAGCCACCTTCCCGGGCGTCTTGCAGCGATTTCCCCTGGCGCATCAATTCAACCGTGTAGACATCCGGATTGAAGAGCGATGGATAGCCGTGCCCCTGCCGGATTACTTTGCAGGCGGCATTCAGGAAGCGGTCGGGAGTTTTGCTGCTGATATGAACCGAACTGCCCGGCTGGAGGATGTGCAGCTCTTCAACTACCTCAAGCATGAGGTAAGAAACCTCGCTGACGCCATCCTTGCCATTACTGTCAATACCACCAATGTTGATGTTGGTGAAGTCATTGTAGGTACCACTTTCACGTGCGGTAATCCCAACTTTTGGTGGAGCCGGGTGGTTATTGACTTTGATCCAGAAACAGCAGAGTAGTTCCTTGGCCTGCTCGCGAGTCAGGGTTCCCGCTTCAATTTCTGCTGTATAGAATGGTGCCAGGTGTTGATCGAAATGGCCCGGATTCATGGCATCCCAACCGTTCAGTTCGGTGATTGTCCCTAAATGAACGAACCAGTACATCTGGATAGCTTCGTGAAAGGTGCGCGGGGCATTGGCTGGAACCCAACGACAGGTTTCAGCTATTTTCTTTAACTCAGCAATCCGTTGTGGATCGTTCTCTTGTGCTGCCAATTCTTCTGCCAGATCGGCGTGGCGTTCAGCAAAAACAATTACCGCATCACAAGAAATATCCATCGCTTTTAATTCTTCAGCCTTGTCGGTCGCTTCCGGATCATTCAGGAAATCCAGTGCTGCAATTTCAGCAGCGATCTGTTTTTTGAAATCAACCATGCCCGTGCGATAGATTTTGCCATCAAGGGCTGTATGTCCAGGGGCGCGCTGTTCCATGAATTCGGTAAACAGTCCGGCTTCATAGGCCGCCTGCCATTCGGCGGGGACATGATTGAAAATTCGCTCACGGATGGTTTTTCCCTGCCAGTAAGGGATCACCTCTTTGGCGTATGTATCGATATCCTTCTGGCTAATGGTATAGCGCTGCTGCTCACGGGTATTGAGAACGTGAAAGTCTTCAACACTGTGACAGGTCAGTTCCGGGAACGTTGGTACTGCTTTAGGTTGTGGACCGCGTTCGCCGACGATTAGTTCATCGTCTCCCAGGTAGATGGTTTTTTTTGTGCAGTGATCAAGAAAATTTAATGCCCGCAGCATCGGGATAGAGTGTCTGCCGTAATTTTCTTTATAGAAGGCGGTTTCATGAAGAGCACGTTCGATAGAAAGGCTCGGGCTGGCTTCAAAACTCAGCTTGCGCAAACGTTGGATCCGTGGATTCATACCTGGACCGGTTTTAAGGTTTTTCTCCAGATAAAAATTTCCCTCGCACGCAGGGCCGCGTTCCGGTACGGATTTAATCTTGTCGCTGCTTTTCATCGAGACTTCCTTTCATCAACAAACTGCCAAGGTTGATGGCTGCCATCTGATTCATTTTTGCGAGTGCATCAAGGTTCAAGTTTGCTTTGTCCGATGATTTTAGAGCAATTTGAGTGCCAAATGAATAATATTGTGATAATGATTAACTTGTTGAAATAACAGTGGAAAAATATTTGTTAGAGAGTTGTTGCTGTCGAAGCCGGTAATGAATTATGCGATAACAAATATTTTATTCATATTTGAATAAAATAAAGGTAGTTAGGCTGTTACGAGTTGTCCCGCTGGCACGACTTTTTAACCGCCAACCAGTTGATCCATAGAATCAATGCCAATCCAAGCACACTGCCAATGGCTGTCATTCCTCCGGAAAATCCCTCTCTGATTGTGTCCATGATAAATACTCCGAAAAAACAGGCAGCAATTACCATGTCCACCTTAGGTGCCCAATCGGCCTGACTACGCCACGCCCAGCTGAGAACATAAATATTAAAAAGTCCATATCCACCGGCAACATAGGAAAAGGTTTTCAACCACTGTGAGGCGTTGCTGCCGAAGTTGACGGTGACCGCATAAAAGACAAATAAAAATGAAGTGATGACACTGAAAATTGCAAATCCGTAGAGCAGAAACTTTTCCTGAGTTTTCATTTTTATCACCTTATTCTTAAATAAATGGTTTTGTGCTGGAGGGACATTAGCAAAAAAGGGGATGAAAAGCCATGGGGAGGTTTCATAGAGCCTGGTTGTTATTGCTCGTTTTTAAATAGTGCTACTAAAACGCATAGCTGAGTATTATCGAAGTAAAATCATGATGATGGGGTTGTTGCTCAAATTCACGGGTTCGGTGGGTGTTGACCAGACTCAGAGAAAGCCGGTGAAATCTTGCTGTTATCCCGGTTGAGAGATCGGCGACCAGTGTCTTTTTATCGACATGATGGCTGCTGCGAAAAGTACTGCCATCCAGAAAAATATCCCGCAATACGACACGTCCATTGACCGCAGTGAACAGATAGATACTGAGGTTGGAATCCAGAGTACTCCAGGTGCTACCAGCAGGGCGAATCAGTGATACTGAAAAACTGCGGGGAATATTCCAGCCAGCCCGCACTTCAAATCCGCCGTTTAAATAAGTCATTACATTTCCCAGGGCAACTCCCGTATGAACTATAGCGTCAGCACAAAAACGGCGCTGATGGGTGGGGTGGTAAAGCCATTTGCGTTCAAATGCCAACGTCACTCCCAGCTCATCTTTCAATTGGTGATCCCAACCATTCGGCTCCTGCAGGTTGCGTGTCCGGTGAACAAATTTTTGTGCATCTTCGCCCAATGATGAAGGACCGACAATGCCGATTTGAACTTCTGTCGTATCCATCTGACTCCAGCTTTCCCCATCATCACTTTTTTGATGATAGGAGATGGCCAGGTAGCTGTATCCAGCATAAGGGCGATCATCCTCGATCAGGTCAAATCGACTGATATCCCGAGGTGTGAACATACTCTGTCCGATTGCCAGCTCAACCTTGTGGCCAGTTTCAGCGGGAGCATCTTTGATCAGTGGAATGCGGTGGAACAGATCAAGTGCAAATCGTGGAATCTTCGCGGTTCGATTCAATGGCACCTGCGGTGCCAGGTCGGGGGAGATGACGGAGTACTTCACCCCGTTGGTATAGTCACTGTCAGTACCGATAAAAAGGTCGTTTTCGAAGAACAAACTGTGGGTCCAGGGATTATCCAAGCTGTAGGCGGGGAGGGGAACCGTCAGCATCACCAGTAGTAAAAGAATATAGCGGGTCATGACACCTTCCTAGCGAATGCGAATCAATGAATTATTATCTTTGGGTATTTCCTGAATGACGCTTCCATGCTTCTGGAAGTTATCCAGGGGAATCTGCATTGCCAGCATGCCGACTGAGGTCACTGCCAGGAGCGCCAGAAATGCCAGACCCATACCGATCCGTTTTCCCGGAGTTACCGCATAGTAGCGAGCCTTCTCTGCTGCTGAACGTTTTCTCGATGCATAAATCTGAAAACTCCCCATGATAATAATCAGGCCGACAATTGGAGACCAAGTGTAATAGAGTAGGACAATTGCTCCGATCAATCCGATGATCCACAGTTTGGGGCTGATCACGCCAATGATCCGCCCACCGTCGAGGGGGGAAATCGGCAAAAGATTAAACAGGTTGAGTAAAAAACCGGTCATTGCCAGGGCGTACCAGAAGGGATTGCCGGTCAGTAGGCCAATCGCAGCACAGACGATTGCCCCCAAAGTTCCGAGTAACGGACCGCCATAGGCCATCACCGCTTCGGCAAAGGCATTTTCGGGCATCTGCTTCATGCCGATAACGGCTCCCATAAAAGGGATAAACATCGGTGCCGTCGCTTTGATACCCATCATCCGCAGTGCAGCAACATGCCCCATCTCATGAATAAACAGTAGGGCAACGAATCCGACCGCAAAGGGCCAACCCCAGAACATGGCATAGGCCCAGATGCTGATCAGCATAGTGATGAAGGTTTTGAACTTGCCTATCTGCAAGATTACTGCAAGATATTTGAGTTTGCCGAAAAAGTAAAATAGCAGCAGGCCAATAGGTCCAAGCCTGCGCAACAGACTTTTTTTCTGTGGTGGCGGATGTGAAACTGGCTCATAGATGCTGGTCGGATCATTTCCTGGGTCTGACTGGGAATCATTCATTTTATTATCCAAAGGACACAACGGTCCGGTTCAATTTTTTGTTTATCGAGAAACGTTCAAATATCATACTTGATTGACAGCCCAACACCCACCTCTTTGAGACGGATAACGCGGGATAAGGCAATTTTTGCAGAAAGATCGGTGCAGTGACAGGCATGCACGGCCTCTGGTTGAAGCGCATCCAGGTAAGAGAGAGTTCCCTGTAATTGCTGGGCAGGTGGATTCAGCAAGTGGAATCCGCCGATAATATCAACGACACGATGGTCACCGCACACTTCTTTGGCATACTCAATGATATTGCAGATCCCGGCATGGGAACATCCGGTAATAATGATCAACCCCTCGCGAGAATGGTATACGAGAGCAGAATCATCAATGACCTGGTCGTCTTCATCTGCCCCTTCTTTTCGGCCAAAGGTGAGGTTTTTTTCAAAATTATTGCGGCGGGGAATCTCTCCTAAAAAGGTCAATTTTGAACTGAGAGGCTTTGGTTGTGCACTTAACTGGATTGGTAAGTGTTTTTCCAGTTTTCCCTGAGAAAGCAGACAGCCCACCTCTCCCAGACCCGCAGCGTTAACACTGACAAAAACTTCAGGATGAGCCACCAGAGTCGGGCGCTTAAAGGGGCGTTTCTCGATCTGTAATTCCGTAAAGTACCTGATCAGCGGATCAAGACCCCAGGTGTGATCCAAGTGATTGTGTGAAAGAACCAGATAATCGAGATTTGTCAAATCTTTTCCCATTTTAAATGCATTTTTGAGGAAAATATCTGAGTAGCCGGTATCAAAGAGAACTGTTGTCTCGTCATCCTCTACGAGCAGTGACAGCCCCGGTTCTGCAAGAAAATATCGATCAATCAGGGTATTATTATCAACCAGAACAGTGATTTCCATCATTCATTCCTCCCTTTGCCTTCTAACATCTCCCGATATTCCAAAAAAGTCCAGCCATACTTATTCAGGTTGATCCGTCTTTTATGATCAAATGGAATGCCCTCTATCTCCAGGAGATCAGACTGCAGAATGTTTCCTTCTCTATCCGTACGTGGACTGACTTTCCCCTGGCTGTTGATGACCCGCTGCCAAGGAACATCGCTACCGGTTGGCAGAGCTGCCATGGCGAAACCAACGGTACGTGCTGTACCGCCGGTCATTCGGGCGATTTGTCCATAAGTGGTAACATAACCGGGTGGTATCTGACGTACCAGATCATAAATTGACTGATAGAGTGGGCTGGGCTCTTTGGAAGACATGCAGGATTCTTTCTGGAAATCGGAGTTGGATGAGTGCTGCGTCTCGGATGAAACACCTCATCTGTGACATGAAGCTTAGTACAGAATCGCATATTTTAAACTTTGCGACGAGTCTTTTTGATAGAACGCCTATGGAATCAGAAATTATACAGATAGCAATGCTAAAATCGATTGATTGTAAGAATGTCACCGAAATCCGAGGCGAGTTGAACTGGTGTATCTGAATGGGGGTAAAATTGTCTGTCTAATGTTGTTCTATGGTCTGTTGACAGTAGGATTGTCGCAGGCTATTGAACCGATGTTGCCAAAAGTTTATGCAGAGCAGGTTGATGTCTGCGGCTGGTTGGTGAGCGAAAAACTTGATGGGGTGCGCGGCTACTGGGATGGTCAGAAATTATTTTCGAAGCATGGCAATCTTCTGCATCCACCAGCAGAATTTGTCCGTGGTCTGCCCGATTTTCCGCTGGAAGGGGAACTTTGGGGTGGACGAAGTACTTTTGGACAGACTACGTCTATCGTTAAGCGCAAGCAACCACATGACGGTTGGTTGCAGCTGAAATTTGCTATTTTCGATGTTCCTGACGCACCGGGTGGATTTGTGCAACGGATTAATATCGCGCAAAATTGGTTTGCTCTGCACCCCTCCAATTATGTCTTTGTCATCCCGCAGATTCCGGTCCCAGATAAAGACTATCTGCAGCAGGAACTGCATCGCATTGAACGCCTTGGTGGAGAAGGCCTCATTGTCCGTAACCCGGAGGCTCTCTATCACGCAGGGCGCAGTGTCGAAATTCTCAAAGTGAAAAGTTATCAGGATGCCGAGGCTACGGTTGTTGCACACCTCCCCGGGAAGGGACGGAATGAGGGGCAGCTTGGTTCTTTGCTGGTGGAACTGGATGACAGTACGCAGTTCAAAATTGGCACAGGTTTCAGTGACGCAGCACGACACAACCCGCCACCGATTGGTGAGATGATCACTTTTAAGTATTATGGGAAATATCCATCTGGAATTCCTAAGTTCCCCTCATTCCTGAGGATCAGACAGGATAAGGAATTGTAGAATTACCCTAGCTTTGCCCCATTTTCTACTTGTCGTTCTGGAATTGCCAGTACCACAGAACGATCCTTCTGATAAAAACCACAGAGCAAAAATTCTGACCGAACCGGGCCGATCTGTTTTACTGGAAAGTTGACAACACCAACAATCTGCCGACCGAGCAATTCTTCTTTTGTATAGAGATCCGTGACTTGCGCGCTTGATTTTTTCACGCCGATCTCCACACCAAAATCGGCTTTTATTTTATAGGCCGGAACCCGTGCTTCAGGAAAATCTTCAACTTCGATAATGGTTCCTACACGTAATTCAACTTGCGCAAATTCTTGCCAGGTGATTTTTTTCATTTTTCCTCTCGTGATTTAGGGTTTGTTCTGTCCAAACTGTGAACTGATTCCATATTTTTGCAGTTTGCGGGCAACAGTTGGCTGGCTCATACTGAGATCCGCAGCGATATCCTGCTGCTTGCGACAACGTTTACCTGCAGCCAGCAGAATGTTTCTCTCCACTGTCTCCAAAATTTGCGCCATGCTCATTTCTTGTGGCCAGGTTTCAGGATCATTTCCTGTGTCACCGTTTGCTGCAGAGATAACTGTGTGTGGTAAGTCATGTGTATCAATCACTTCAGTATCAGACATTACAACCACCCGTTCACAGATATTCATCAGTTCCCGGACATTCCCTGGATAGGAATAGTTGGAGAGAGTCTCAATCGCTGCAGCGGTTAATCGTTTTGGTTTCCCGGCAAGAGCAGAAAAATGATCAATGTAGGAGTGGATCAGTGGTATCAGGCATTCTCTCCGTTCACGCAGTGGTGGAACTTGCAAGGGAATAACGCTGAGACGGTAGTAAAGATCACTGCGGAACAGCCCCTGATTTACCATTTGCTGCAGGTCACGATTGGTTGCAGCAAGGATACGGACATTGACTTTCCGGCTATGGGTGCTGCCGAGGCGAGTGATCATCCCATCTTCCAAAAAACGGAGCATTTTGACCTGCGAGGCGGGAGGCAGTTCAGCAATTTCATCGAGAAAGACCATTCCGCCATCGGCTATTTCCAAATGTCCCGGCTTGTTTCCAACGGCTCCAGTAAAGGCCCCTTTTTCATAGCCAAACAGTTCGGCTTCAATCAATGTTTCCGGGATGGCACCACAGTTGAGCTTGATGATCGGTTGGCTTGCCCGGTGCGAATTCTTATGAATGATATCGGCAATCAGACCTTTGCCGACTCCTGATTCACCCAGAATCAGGACCGTTGAATCGACTTTACTCAACTTTAATGCCTGCTTCAGGGTTTTGACCATGCTGGGACTTTCAGCGATGACCTGGAAAGTTGCTAACTGTGTCTGCTGTAGTTCCAGAATCTGGTGGCGGAACTGATCACCAATGGCCTGCTGTTCTTCAAGCTCCCGTTGTAGGCGGTCAATCTCGGTGATATCCCGCTCGCTGACTACAACCCGAATTAAAGTGTCACGATCGTCAAAAACCGGAGTGGCGGTTGAGATGAGTTTGCGACCGAAGCGGTTTTCCTGCAGCAGACTGATCTGTGTCCGTTTTTTGATCGCTTCCAATGCCGCTGAGGGGAGAATCACTAGCCCTTCTCGTGCGACATCCAAATAATCTCTGCCGACGAGTTGTTCAGCTGTCGCGTGGTTAATGCGTTCCGAGGCGGGGTTGACGCGGAGGATCTTCCCCTCTCCATCACAGACAAATAGACCGTCGGATGAAGAGTCGATGATGGCGTTATGCTCCCAGGCCAGTTCCTGAATAGTCCTGTCCATATCGGGGTGTCTCTGTCTCGAATGGTGCTAGTTTAAGCAATTTTTGACGATATGACGGAGTAAACTTGGGACTGTCCCCAGTCCTATCGGGGGCTGTCCCGGATGTTTACGGGCCAGGAAAATACAGGGGTTCTCGTTGCAAATACCTGGGACAGCCCCCATGCAGGGACAGTCCTGGTTTTGCTAATGCGACATAAGAACCGGGGCCGTCATGTATTTGAGTAGATGTCGACCAGTTTCGCCCAGGGTCTGGTAGCCACGGCGTGATTGCGATGTTGCTCCCATCACCAGCAGGTCGGCACCAAAATCAGCACAGCCATTCAACAGTATATTTCCAACACTCAGGTTGCCACTGAGTCGTTTTTCACAGGCTAACGGCAATTGATAGCGAGCCATGTGCTTGCAAATATCAGCTTCATGGGATTGATATGCCTCATCGCCTTCTCGTCCTTGCACACTGATGACTTTGATCTGATCTGCTTTGCGCAGAATCGGCATAGCATCATGTAGCGCACGGGAAGATTCCGGGCCGCCACGCCACGCCATCAATACCCGTTTATAATTATGCTTAAATTCTCCGGCATAAGGGACAATCAGCACCGGCCGGCCAGAACCGAGCACCGCTTTTTCCGGTAGGTTGTCAGGGATGGTATGATCCGGAGCTTCTTCATCTGTCTGACTGACGACCAGAAGGTCGCGGTAGTGGGCGTGGAGGTTGAGTGCATTGGGTACGTTCAGTTCACTTTTGAGACTGTTGATACAGATCCACGCGGACGCAACACCAGCCGCATCGGTGGCTTTCTTGAAGCGCTGTTCTGCTGTATCAGCCAGTTCCTGTGAATTGTGTTGATGGGCAACGAAGTGGGGGTGGGGGATGACATAAATGCCAGTCAAGTGTGATTGTTGCTGTGTGGCCAGCCCGATTGCAACTTCCAGACGGGAGTCACAGGTCTTACGATTGTCGATATGAACGAGGATGTCTTTAAGATTCATAATTTCGCTCCTTTGGGTTTCGACAATACTGCTGAGGTGCAGCATCGAGAAACTGTGCTGTTCCTCCCATCATATCAGGTTTTTTTACCCAGATAGGCCTCTTGAACCTTTTCAGATGCCAGCAGCTCTGCAGATGTTCCGGATAGTGCAATCTTGCCGACATCAAGGACATAACCGCGATCAGCTAACTTTAGTGCCGCCTTGGCATTCTGTTCGACCAGTAAGACCGTCACCCCTTTGCTGGCAATTATCTTGATTTGCTCAAAGATTGCTTTAACCAGAATTGGAGCAAGACCAAGTGATGGCTCATCAAGGAGCAGCATCTCAGGATCACTCATCAGTGAACGGCCGATAGCGAGCATTTGCTGTTCACCACCTGAAAGGGTTCCTGCCAGTTGTTTGCGCCGCTCTTCCAAGCGTGGGAAGAGGTGATAAACCCACTTCAGGGTCTCTTTATTCATTTTACTTTTGACAAAAGCCCCGAGCATCAGGTTTTCTTCGACAGTCAGAATGCCGAAGACCCTGCGACCTTCCGGAGATTGACTGATTCCCAGTTTAACAATTTTATGCGCTGGCATTTGCGTTAGTTCGTGACCCTTAAATTTGATCGAACCTGATTTTGCCTTGAGCAATTGACTGATGGTGCGCATGGTGGTGGTTTTCCCAGCTCCATTGGCTCCGAGGATAGTGACAATTTCACCTTTATGAACTTCGAGTGATATTCCCTTGATCGCAGCGATGCTGCCATAGGAAACCTCAAGATCTTTTATTTCAAACAGGACGTCGTTACTCATCGTCATCCTCACTTCCAAGATAAGCTTCAATAACTGCGGGGTTCTTTTGGATTTCTGCTGGAGTCCCTTCAGCAATTTTTTTACCAAAGTTGATGACCGTCAGGTAATCCGTCACTTCCATCACCATGTCCATATCGTGTTCAATCAGGAGCACTGTGACCCCTTTGTCGCGGATTTTGAAGATGGTCTCCAGCAACACCAGAGTTTCATTGTCATTCAGTCCTGCTGCAGGTTCATCCAAAATCAACAAGGTTGGCTCCACAGCCATGGCACGAGCCATTTCAACCCGGCGCTGAATGCCATAAGGAAGTGACCCAGTTGGGGTGGCTGCAAATTCATTTAACTGAAAGAAATCAAGCTGTTCTTCTACTTTGTGCCAATTTACCAGCTCATCACGCCTGGATGCCGGGGTATGAATAATGCCATGCCACCAGCTTTGTGTACTCTTGATGTGGCGGCCACTCATGATGTTTTCAGCGACTGACATCTGGCTGAACAGGCGGATGGTTTGAAAGGTGCGGACAATACCGCGATCGACAATCTGATAGGGGGTCAGCCCGCGGATCTCTTCGCCATGCCAGTTAACCGAACCTTCTTCAGATTGATAGATACCGGTGATGCAGTTAAAGACGGTGGTTTTTCCGGCCCCATTAGGACCGATGATGCCGTAAATCTGCCCTTTTTTTACCTTTATCGAAAGGTCATCAACGGCTGTAAGTCCACCGAAACGTTTGGTGACATTTGTCAGGATCAGCTCATTATGCGCCATGGTTTGATTCCTTGATCAAAAACTTGGGGATTTTGCCAAAAGTTGCAGGCCAGATACCTCGTGGTCGCAGGATCATTGACAGGATCATTGCAAAACCAAAGATAAAGAAGCGCCAAGTTGCGAATTCTCTGAAAATTTCCGGTAGAACAAACATGACGAATACTCCCAGTAGAATACCTGGAATTGAAGATCCTCCGACCAGCACAATACTGAAGAACAGCACCGACTGGATAAACATAAAAGCTTCCGGGCTGACGGCAGAATACTGAGTGGCGAAAACGGTTCCGGCTAATCCTGCAATTCCAGCGCCGAGGGCAAAGGCAAAAATTTTATAAGTTCGGGTGTTGATGCCGATACTTTCTGCAGCTAGCTGATCTTCGCGCAGATAGTGCAGGGCGCGACCCGCTTTGCTCTTTTCCAGATTACGCATGATTCCCAAGGTGAGGAGTAATACGGCAAAGGCAAAATAGTAAATGGATAATTGGCTGGTCAACTGGGTACCAAAAAAACTGATTGAATCGAGGCCAAAAATTCCATTTGGACCGCCAGTTATCCCGCCTAAATTATTTTGTACCACCTGAACAAAAACAATGTTGAAACCGATTGTGACAACCAGTAGGTAGTCACCACGCAGGTGAATGATCGGTCCGGAAAGGATAATACCAAACAATGCTGGCAAAAGGATTGCTACCGGAATTGTGGCAAAAATTGGCCAGCCGAATTGGGAATTGAGAATCGCGGTAATATAGGCGCCCATGCCGAAGAACAGGGCTTGCCCCATATTGAACATCCCTGCTTTTCCCAGAATAATATCCTGTGAGAGAGCGACAACGGTAAAGATGAGGAAGGTGATGGCAACTGCTTGCCAGCGTGAATCGAGTAGGTTTGGCAGAATCGCCATCACAACAATAAAGGCTGGAAAGCCGAAGCGCGCTAAATTTTTCATCAGACTTTCTCCGCAACTCGCTCACCCAGAAGTCCAGTTGGGCGGACGATCAGGATCAGGATCAAAAGAATAAAGGTAAAAGCATCGGCCCAAGTACTGGAAACGTACCCGGCAATAAATGCCTGGAACAGGCCTAGCAGCATGCCGCCAAGCATCGCACCAGGAATATTACCTATCCCGCCAAGGATCGCTGCAATGAAAGCGTAGAGACCGTACTGCCAGCCCATGTTAAAAGTGATACCGCGATAGTAAAGACCGATAAATAGACCACCGACGGCTCCCAGAGATGAGCCAATAACGAAAATAAGAGCGATAACCCTGTTGACGTTAATCCCCATTAGCCGGGCAGCATCCTGGTCGATAGCACTGGCACGAATGGCGGCGCCCATCCGGGTTTTTTCAACAAACAGGTAGAGGGCAACCATGAGAGCCAATGAGAATATCAGAATAAGAACCTGAATCAGGCTGAGGACAACCCCACCAATATCCCAATAGACCTGTGGTATCAGTTCGGGGAAAATCCGCATTTGCGGTCCCCACATCAACATGATTCCATTCTGGATAATCAGGCTGGCACCAAGAGCAGAAACCACCGCCGAAAGACGTGGTGCTTCACGGAGTGGTCGATAGGCAAGCCGTTCAAGTATGATCCCGACACAGGCCATAACAACTGCTGACAGCAGGAAAATGGCAATAACCGCGATAAGTGAAGTTGCCTGCCCCATCACTTGTGTATAGATCGTCAGACCAACAAATGCTGAGGCTGCGACCATATCCCCATGGGCGAAGTTGATCAGCTTCATTACTCCATACACCATGGTGTAGCCAAGAGCGACCAAGGCAAAGATACTGCCGATGGTCAGGCCGTTTGCCAACTGTTGCAGAAAAATGTCCATGAAAAACTTACTCCTGTTCTTTGGATCGGTTGTCTCTGTCTACTTTCCACAGGTCAAAGAAAAAGGTTTTTTCTCTTGCTTTCACGTCTGAAAGGTAAACAAAAGGGGGCGAAAATATACCTCAGGCATTTTTTCGCCCCCCTCGTTGGTTCTGTTCTTTGAAAATCAAATATTATTGAGCGTAAACAACCTTGTAGCTGTTGTCGCCCTGAATTTCAAAAGTCATGTAACTGCTGCCAATCCGGTTGCCATCTTTAGCAAACTGAAGAGGACCAGTCACCCCTGGGAGGGGCTTATCCATGCTCATCAGGTAATTGGCCACGGTTTTGTTGTCAAAACTTTTGGTCTGCTCCATAGCATAAATAATAGCGCGCATCCCATCGGCATTCATCAGGGTCCAGATTGATGGGGGAAGCTTGCCGTAAGTTGTTTTGTAATTTTTCAGAAAGTTTTTAGCAACATCGTAGGGGAGCATTTCTGGAGTCGGTACGTTGACAATAAAAGCTCCTTTAGCTGCAGAACCGGCTAGTTTAGCAAAGTCAGGATTGTCGTTGGCGTCGCCACCGATGAAGTCGGCTTTGATTCCAAGAGCAACCTGCTGCGCACGCAGTTGGCCGCCGTCGGTGTAGTAACCGGCGAAGAAAATTGCATCAGGCTTCTTTGATTTGACGTTGGTCAGAACCGGGGTGAAGTTCTGGGAATTAGCTTTGATCTTGGCATAGGTAACAACATTACCACCCGCTTTTTTGATTTCAGAGACAGCGGCTTCGGCCAAACCAGCAGCATAACTGGAAAAGTCAGAGATAACTGCAATGCGTTTGTAGTTTTTGACGTTTACCATGTAGTTGGCAGCATAAACAGCTTCGGCACTGTTGGGGAAAGAGTTGCGCAGGAATGTCCAGTAGCCATGCTCGGTCAGGCCATCAGCAGTCCCATCGGAAGTTTGTAGTACGCCAGCTTTGAAGTAGGTTTTTTGCGCAGCTTCGGCACAAGTGGAGGTGTAGGAACCGATAACCATGGCAACACCTTTGTTGACCAGGTCTTTAGCGCAGATTGCCGCCGCCATTGCAGTTCCCTGGTCGTCGCAAGGGATAACTTCAATTTGTTTTCCCATAACGCCACCATTGGCGTTGATTTCTGCAGCCAGCAGACGGACAGAATCTTCAATACCTTGACCTTCGTTGGCATAGCTGCCGGTAATTGGCGCCTGAACACCGACCTTAAGGGTGTCAGCCCAAGAGAGGCCAGCCATCAGGGCGATGGTACAGAGAGTTAGCAGAATGTTGCGGAATGTTCTTTTCATGTGTTCCTCCTCGTTGGATAGTTGAAAACAATGTTATATGAAAGACTACCTTTCCGTTCTTAACCGGTCAATTGCAATTGCTCAGCCTTGATACGGTATTTCATGAGAATAACAAAAAACTGCAATTAATGCTTGTTTAAACCAAACATCTGCTTTAATGCATGTTGAGCAATGGTTGGATTTTCCTTGAGGCGACGTTTTGAATAGGGGAGCCAATCTTCGCCATAGGGGA
Source organism: Desulfuromusa sp. (assembly GCA_029933365.1). The sequence continues at coordinate 18,239 of JAOZOH010000031.1, forward strand.
TATAGATTCGCAGTCTGTGTCCTGCGGCCAGAATAATTTCCCGCAATTCTTCATCCACACCCAGCAGCATCTGGAATTCATACTGGTCCGGTTTTAAGCCCATTTTTCGAATCAGATTCATCGCTTCAAATATCAACAGTTCATCGTGGGTTGCGATCCCGACATAGGCCTCTTGCTTGAATAATTGCTCCAAGCTGGTGGTATAGTTACGATTGATCGCCTGTGGGTTTTTCCAGGCATCTTTGCGTGATTCTATGTAAATCCCTTTACAGAGTCGATAATTCTGATATCCGTCACCCAGATCAATAATATCCTGTGGAGTACGGCGCAAATAACCTTGAAAAGCGGTGCCGACGTGTCCGGGGAACTCTTCGCGTAAACGGCGGAAAAATTCAAAAGTATCATCAACTACTGGTACATCTTCAATATCAATGCGGACAAAGTTATTCAGTTTAGTGGCTTCGGCAACCATTTCGTGGATAATTTCGAAGCAGCGCTCCTTATCGAGGAGCAAACCCATTTGTGTCGGTTTGATTGATAGATTGGCATCCAGCTTTTCACGCTCAATAGTTCGTAGTATTTCCAGTCCATCATTTTTAAAACTAACCGCTTCGTCAATCCCGGTAATGAACTCACCGAGGATATCAATGGTTGTCATGATCCCCTGTTGATTCAGGTCTTTGGTAACCTGAACTGCATCCGCCAAGCTTGGTCCGGCAATATAGCCTTTGGCAAAATGGCTGACGATTGGCTTGGGTACGTGCATGATGGTTTTAGATACAATATAATTGAATAATGACATTGTCTTGTCCTGTTCTTCCTTCTCCATGAGGGAGAAGGTGCCTGGCAAAGCGGATGAGGGGGACAGTTATGGTCAGTTTTCCCTCACCCGCCACTACGCGTCACCCTCTCCCAGAGGGAGAGGGTGTAACAACGGGTTAGTGGGGTATTTATTTCTCATCCAAAAAAGGATACTCAAAGGTTTGTGGCGGAACAAAGTTTTCTTTGATGGTGCGAACCGAAACCCAGCGCATCAAATTCTGTTTGCTGCCTGCTTTGTCGTTGGTGCCAGAGGCGCGCCCACCACCGAAAGGTTGCTGACCAACCACAGCCCCGGTAGGTTTGTCATTGATATAAAAATTTCCGGACGCATTTTCCAATTTTTTCAGAGCGAGACTGATTGCGGTACGATCCTGAGAGAAAATAGCGCCTGTCAGGCTGTAGGGGGAGGTCTGGTCGCATAATTCCAAAGCCGCCTCGTAATCATCATCCTGATAGCAGTACATGGTCATCACCGGACCGAAGATCTCTTCTTCCATCGTTTTAAAATGGGGATCGGTTGTAGTGATAATCGTGGGTTCAATGAAGAACCCCTTGCTGTCATCATATTTTCCGCCAAGGGCGATTTCAGCATTGTTGGCAGCTGCGGCATAATCAATATATTCGGTGATAGTACTAAAGGCAGAGCGATCAATGACCGCATTAATCAAGTTATCGAATTCGCAAACATCGCCCATTTTTACCCGACTCATTTGTTGTTTGAGTTCGGAGAGGAGGGGCTCCCAGAGAGATTTTGGAATGTAAGCTCTTGAGGCAGCTGAACATTTTTGTCCCTGAAATTCGAAGGCACCACGGATAATTCCCGTTGCCAATGCTTTAATATCGGCAGAAGCGTGGGCAAATACAAAGTCTTTGCCGCCGGTTTCACCAACAATACGGGGATAGGTTTTGTATTTATCTGCGGCAATATTGTTGCCGATCTGTTTCCACATGCTCTGGAATACTGCGGTGCTGCCAGTGAAATGGATGCCGTTGAAATCGGGGCTGTCAAGGCAGATATTGCCGACATCACTACCGGAGCCTGGGACAAAGTTAATAACACCATCCGGCAGTCCCGCTTCCTGCAATAGCTTCATAAGGTAATAGGGGGCGTAAACGGCAGCGGAAGCCGGTTTCCACACGATAGTATTTCCCATGATTGCCGGGGCAGTCGGTAAATTCCCCGCAATTGCGGTGAAGTTGAAAGGGGCAATGGCAAAGACAAAGCCTTCCAGTGGGCGATGCTGCACGTAGTTCCAAACTTGTGGAGATGAATGCATGGGCTGGTCTTCGTAGACCTGCTGCGCAAAATAAACATTGAAGCGGATAAAATCGATCAGTTCACAAGCGGCATCAATCTCAGCCTGAAAGGGGTTTTTGCTGATATTTAGCATTGTTGCTGCGTTAATCAGAAAGCGATAGGGACCGGCCAATAAATCAGCGGCCTTCAAGAATATCGCGGCACGTTCTTCCCAGCGAAGTTTTTCCCAGACAGGTTTAGCTGCCATCGCAGCATCTATTGCCAGTTGAACTTCCTTTGCTCCGGCTTTGTGATAACTCCCCAATTGGATAGAGTGATCGTGGGGGCAGGAAATTTTGGCCAGATTTCCTGTACGGACTTCCTTGCCACCAATGATCAGAGGGATCTCGATTTGTTTCGATTTCAGTTCCTCCAGGCTCTCCTTTATTTTCTGCCGTTCCGGTGTGCCAGGTGCATAGGAAAGAACCGGTTCATTTTGTGGAAAAGGGATGTTAATGGAGGCATTGTTTAGAACAGACATATGAGTTCTCCTTGTTTATCAAAAAGTTATTCAGAGATATTTTTAATTGCTGACTACATTAGCAATGAAAGTGCCAAACTCTGTTTTGAAAACAAAAACATCTCTTGAGAAGCAATTAAGTTACTGTTTATTGAAGGTTTTTAAATGTATTGAAAGTTCTTCAATTAGTTTTAGTCGAACTTTTAGTGATTTTTTGGGTGTGTGTATTGCGATTTTATGCGTATTTGCATAAACGCTATAGGGAGTCAACACAGCCCGTGTTTTTTCAACTTTCTAGCAATCGTTGATTGGTTAACTTCAAGAGCCGTCGCAATTTCAGTTTGATTGTGAAACTGTTGGAGTGCATTTATGAGCAACTCTTTTTCTGCCTGCTCAAGGGTTTGTTGAAGCGAAGCCCCTACTTGAAGATTGATGCTGGAATGCTCATTGGGAGGGGCATGGGATGTGATCTGGATTGGTAGATCGGAGATGTCGATTAACTCGGTCTCCGACATCACCACTAGGCGTTCACAAATATTCATCAGTTCCCTTACGTTGCCAGGGTAAGGATAAGCGGTCAGACTATCCAGTGCCGCTCTGGTGAGGCGTTTACGTGAGCCAATCTTTTCCGTGAATTTTTCAATATAATGGCGGATGAGTGGGATGATGCAATCGTGACGATCGCGAACTGCTGGAACCTGAATCGGGATAACGTTGAGGCGGTAGTAGAGATCAAGGCGAAATTTACCTTGCTCAACCATCTCTTCCAGATCTTGGTGGGTTGCTGCCAGAACGCGTACATTGACGGTACGGCTTTTTGTGTCACCTAGCCGAGTGATGCGACCATCTTCTAGGAAACGGAGCAGTTTAACCTGCGAGGGAAGTGGCAGTTCGGCAACCTCATCGAGAAACAGTGTGCCCTCGTTGGCCAGTTCAAAGTGACCTGGTTTGCCGCTGGACAAGGCTCCAGTAAAGGCCCCTTTTTCGTAACCAAACAACTCTGCCTCAATAAGAGATTCGGGGATGGCACCGCAGTTAATTCTGATCAGTGGTTGTTCCGCCCGTAATGACTTTTTGTGTATCAGGTCGGCGATCAACCCCTTGCCAACCCCCGATTCTCCCAGAATCAATACTGACGAATCGGCTTTGGCAACTTTAATTGATTGTTGCAGCGCCCGGATCATTGTAGGGCTACGGGCAATGATCTGTTGCGAATCCAGCTCGGCTTGTTGCATTGCCAGCATCTGATCACGAAAACTATCTTTGATCGCCTCCTGTTTTTCCAGCTCTCGCTGTAAATTGTCAATCTCGGTTATATCCCGTTCACTGACGACAACCCGATTGAGCTCGCCCTGCTCATCAAAGACCGGTGTTGCAATGGAAATCAGTTTGTGACCGTCTTTGTCCTGCAGCAGGCTGACGCGTTGCTTGCTTTTGCTTGCTTCCAGGGCTGCGGAACGTGCAATAAAACCGCTTTCAATCAATTCACGCATGTTCCGACCCACGATTTTGCTGGCCGACAAATTATGAATTTTTTCAGAGGCGGGATTCATGCGAATGACATTGGCGTTCGCATCGCAGACGAAAAGTCCATCAGATGATGAATCAATAATTGTGTCCAGTTCGCGGGAAAGGGTCTGAAATGAGGGGAGCCGCCGGGTCATCGTGTCGAGCTGGGTCCCATCAACAAGAATACAGACTGCACCGCAAATGTGCTCATTTTCTATGTACGGATTGACTCCGACCAGGTATTCCCGGTCGGCAATTTGTAGGGGAATTTCGCAGCTGGCTTGCGATCCCGCCAGAATTTTACTGACCTGTAGCCAAAACCCGGGGAGTTCTGACTCGAGGGAGTCTCCAGCAGAAAGATTAAGTTGTCGCAGGGCAAGCTTGCTGAGAAGGGTGATAATTCCCTTTGGATCAATAACAATCATGATCCGCGCGGTTGCATCGGCTAAAGCCTGGAGCTGGGGTGTTACTGGGAGAGTCTGCATAATACTATTATGCATAAATGCATTGATTATGCAATGAGGGATAATTATTTGCGGGCGAATATTTTATGTACTGACTGGTTAGAGTGATTCCCAGAATTCAGCCGCTTCTTTCCAGCGGAAGGCCTCATCCATATCTTGTGGAACCCCTTTACCAGTGGAGTACATAACGCCGAGACAGTATTGAGCCTTGGTGTGCCCCTGGTCTGCCGCTTCGGTCAACCACCTTTTCCCTTCCAGAGAATCTCTTTTAACCCCTTTACCGTTCAGATGCATGATGCCCAGATTATATTGAGCATCTGCGTTACCTGCATTGGCAGCTTCTGTCCACCAATGAAAGGCCAGTTGATAGTCCTGCGCTGTACCATTTCCTTTGACAAAATGTTGTCCCAGCAGAACTTGAGAGCGCTGGTGACCACGAGTTGCTGCCTGTTTTAGTAACACAACTGCCGAAGTGGGATCGCGCACTTCCTCACTCCCGGAACCAAGTAATTTTCCAAGATGATAAATGGCATCCAGATAGTTTTGTTCGGCCGCTTTCTGGAGCCACTGACGTGCTTCCGTGTAGCTTTGCAGAACCCCGGTTCCTTTGGCATACATCATTCCCAGATGGTACTGGGCGGTGGGCAATCCTTGTTCTGCTGCCTGACGTAACCATTGCCGCGCTTTCGAATAATTCTTCTTAACCCCTTTTCCAACCAGATACATGTGTCCTAGGGTGAACTGGACTTTGGGATTCCCTTGCTCAGCGGCCATTCCCCACCACCGTTTGGCTTCGATAAAATCTTTTGGGACGCCATGTCCCTTCGCATACATCAGACCCAGGTTGTATTGGGCATCTGAAAAATTTTGATCGGCTGCTTTGCGAAACCAATGGAGCGCTTGATCATAATCGGCTGGAACGCCATGCCCCTTGATATAAGCTTGCCCGAGAATATTCTGTGCCCGTGTATATCCAAGTTCGGCAGCCTTGCAATAATATTTAACTGCTTCGGCTGGATTTTCTGTTGTCCCTTTACCACTGTCATACATTTTACCGAGCATGAAAATAGCTCTGGGGTGCTGGTGCTGAGCTGCTAGCCGAAACCATTTCATCGCTTCTGCAAAAGATTTTTCTACCCCTTTACCCTGAAAGTAGTTCATCCCCAACTGATAATGTGATTGTGCCATATTGGTCATCA
>JAOZOH010000031.1:24089-30295 GCA_029933365.1 Desulfuromusa sp.
CCCTGAAAGTAGTTCATCCCCAACTGATAATGTGATTGTGCCATATTGGTCATCAAGATCCCCTTGCCTAAAATAGTAAGCTAAGCTTAATGATTTACTATACACTAAAAGTTTAGATATTGGCAGAAATAAATATTTGGATTAAATATTGACATATTGTGATTAAAATGATCAAATATTATGTCTGAATAATATTTTGCGCGAAAGGTTTAGCAATGAGTGGATATCAGAAGCAGGAAATTCTCCTTGAGACCGGAACCAATGAAATGGAAATCATTGAATTCTATCTGGGGACACAGCCTTTTGGCATTAATGTGCATAAGCTGAAGGAAATTATCACGTTTGATCAAGAGGCTTTAACCGTGATCCCCGGAAGTGGGGAAGGGATGCTCGGAACTTTGCTGCTACGTGGCAGTACCATTCCTCTGATCGATTTAAAGTCACATATTGTTCAAAAAGAGGAAGATCTGGAGGGGGATGTCAGGCAAGTTGTCCTGGTCTGTGAATTTAACGATCGGGTCAATGGTTTCAAAGTTGATGGCGTGAACCAGATTCACCGGGTTTCCTGGGAAGATGTCCAACCGATGGCCAGTTTTATTGACCAGTATCGACCCCGTTTTACCGGCAGTGTCAATATTGAGGGGCGCGAAATTCTGATCGTTGATCTGGAACATATTGTTGCTGAGTTTGATTCCGAAGCAAATCTTGATTTTGAAGCAGACCTCCATGCTGCGGAAATGGAGGAAAAGCTTCCACATACGCGAGAACGGATGAAATTGATGCTGGCCGAGGATTCAGCTTTGATCCGTAACGGGATCGAAAAAGTGCTCAAGGGTTCAAATTATACCAACCTGGAAGTTTTTGTTGATGGTCAGCAGTGTTATGACCAAATCCTGAAGATTAAACAGCGGGTCGCCGCTGGAGAACCGCTCAGCGATCTGCTGAATTTGTTGATTAGTGACATCGAAATGCCCCGAATGGACGGCTTGACCTTGTGCAAAAGAATTAAGGATGACCCCTTATTGCGAGATATGAAGGTCATAATGTTCTCCTCATTGATCAATGAGCAGATGGCGGCTAAATGCGACCAGATGGGAGCCGATGGCTATGCGACAAAGCCACAGATACCTTATCTGGTTGAAATGATGGATAAATTTCTGGAGATTGATGGACTCAAGTAACACTTTGAGACGCAAATAGACAAAGGCCGATGATTTTCATCGGCCTTTGTCATTTTAACCAATATTTTTTTCCAGGCGTTGACAAACCCGTTCCGCATCTCGCTGTGCTTCTTCAATTTGTGCGGGGGACATTTTATTCTCCAGTGATTCGAGAGCTTTTCTAGCATCCTCATGCCCTTTTCCGGCAGGGAGACTCAGCCAGATATAGGCCTTGATGTGATCTTTGGTGACTCCCCGCCCGAGAGCGTACATCCCCCCCAAATTATACTGGGCGTCGGTGTAACCCTGCTCAACCGCTTTGCTCCACCATTTCACCGCTTCGGTGTCACTCTTCATAACCCCATAGCCAAATGCGTATAAGACTCCCAGGTTATACTGGGCGGCCGCATTTCCCTGCTCTGCTGCCAGAGTCCACCAATGGTGAGCTTCGTTATAGTCCTGGGGGATGTCTGTACCATTGATGTACATGCTGCCCAGATTATACTGGGCATCGATATTCCCCTGTTCAGCAGCCAATTTATACCAGTCGACCGCCGCAAAAGGATCAAGTTCAACCCCCTCTCCCTTTGCGTACATAAATCCGAGGTTGTGCTGGGCATCAACATGTCCTTGTTCTGCCGCCATCCGGCACCATTTTGCCGCCTGAACTGCATCCCTTTCAACTCCCTGACCGAAGGCATACATCACCCCAAGATTGAACTGGGCATCTGCGCTTCCCTGTTGAGCCGCTAGCCGATACCACTTGATCGCTTCTGCTTCGTTCTGTTCAATTCCTTCGCCGGTCGCGTACATCATCCCCAAAGTGTATTGCGCTTCGATATGATTTTGCTCTGCTGCTTTCCTGCACCAGCCCAGAGCCTTGCCGTTGTCCGCAGCGATTCCATGACCGAACGCAAGCATGACACCAAGATTATATTGAGCGTTAGCATCACCACGTTCTGCGGCTTTGCGGTACCAGAAGACTGCTTTGGCATCATCCTGTTGAACGCCGTTCCCCTGTTCAAACAGGTAGCCCAGTGCAAGTTGTGCCTGAATATTTCCCTGCTCCGCAGCTTTATTGTACCAGTATGCCGCTTCTGTATAGTCCTGAACGGCTCCGTCACCCTCTTCGCACATTCGCCCATAATTAAATTGGGCATCGGCGCTCCCCTGTTCTGCAGCGAGTTGGTAGCGTGTTTCGGCAATAAAATCTTTGTCGCTCATGATCCCTCCTGATCAAGATCCAGATGTCAGTTCGGTCAATATGGATAAAATAGCAGAAGGACTGACGGTCCGCAAATATCAGCTTAAGAATTTTTCCGGGATTAATACTGTTAGGAGGTGTCGGTACTTTGCCCTTCCTGTTTTATGTCAACACTCTCGTCCGGTAATTTCACTGACCATTGCGCAAAAAACTCCTTTAACCGTTCCTGATCCAGAGTTTCTTCCTCAACTAGGCTGTTGGCGAGGGCTTCCAGAATCTCGCGGTTTTCCCGCAGAATATGTTCGGCACGATTTTGAGCTGCATTGATCAGTTTTTCGATCTCCAGATCTATCCGCCATGCAGTCTTGTCGCTGAAGGTTTTTTCTACCGCAAGTTTGAGACCTAAAAAGGGGTGTTCCTCTCCACGCGAGAAACTGAGCGGTCCGAGCTCTTCGCTCATTCCCCATTGGCAGACCATCTTTTCGGCAAGATCCATAACCACCTTGAGATCATTCTGGGCACCGGTCGAATATTCATCGAAGCAGATTTTTTCGGCTGCTCTGCCGCCTAGAGCGACTGCCAAGCGTGACAGCAGGTAGCTGCTCTGGTAATGGTAGCGATCATCTTCTGGCAATTGCTGGGTCATTCCGAGAGACTGTCCATGCGGAATGATCGTGACCTTATGAATCGGGTCAGTATTTGGCAAGGAGACGGCAACCAGGGTGTGACCTGCTTCATGGATTGCGGTGATATATTTTTCTTTATCAGACATGAACAGTTTTCGTTCTATCCCCATCAGTTGCCGATCCTTGGCTTGTTCAAGGTGGCTATTGCAGATCTGCTTGCTGTCTTCACGGGCAGCAATCAGAGCGGCTTCGTTGGTCAATCCTTCCAGATCGGCACCAACCATACCGGGGGTTCCTTTGGCGATAATTTCCAAGTTGACGTCATCAGCGAGTGGCATATTACGGGTGTGAACTTCGAGGATCTTGACCCGGTCACGCCAGTCGGGGCGTTCAACCACGACCTGACGGTCAAAGCGACCTGGTCGCAATAGTGCCGCATCAAGAACATCGGGTCGGTTAGTCGCAGCCATCACTACTACTTGATCATGAGGTTCAAACCCATCCAGTTCTGATAGCAGTTGGTTCAAGGTCTGTTCCCGTTCATCATGACCGCCACCCAGTCCGGTTCCCCGTGAACGGCCGACAGCATCGAGTTCATCGATAAAGACAATGCTCGGAGCATTCTTTTTGGCGTTAGTAAAGAGATCACGAACCCTGCTGGCTCCGACGCCGACGAACATTTCAATGAACTGTGAAGCTGAGATAGTAAAAAAGGGAACCCCGGCTTCGCCAGCGACGGCTCGAGCCATCAAGGTTTTTCCAGTTCCTGGCGGTCCGATCAGCAGGACTCCGCGCGGCATTTTTCCACCCAGTTGCTCAAATTTCTCGGGATTACGCAGATAGGCAATGATTTCCTGAAGTTCCTGTTTTGCCTCTGCCAGGCCTGCGACATCGCGGAAGGTTTTACTTGATGCCTCGTGGGTATATATGTGGGCACCCGATTTGCTAAACCTGTTCAGGAGGTTTCCCCCCATGCCGCCCTGTTGGCGTGCCCGCTGGAAGATATACCCCCAGACCCCCAAAATGATAATCCAGGGGAGCAAATTGATCAGGATGTTGGTCAAGATTGTTGTTTCTTCCGGGTTCTTGACATTGATGATGACCGCGTGTTCTTCGAGTAGTGCCATTAATCCCGGGTCACCAAATGGTGGGATGTTGGTGTGAAACTGCTTGTAGGTATGGGTCCCTTTGAATTGACCACCAACAATCTCTTCGGCCGAGAGGGAAAGTGGTTCCAAAAAAAATCCTGTTAAAGAGCCCTCCTGGATAGTGACTTCGGTGATTTGATCCTGTCTCAGTTCATATTTGAAATAGCTGTAGGCAATTGGGGCAATGGTTTCCCGTTCGGTGGGAGGGGACACAATGAGGTTAAATATGCTGAGGGAGAATATGACCACCATGAATAGTAAAATCTTTTTCCAGGGATCTTTCATCATTATACTCTGCGGCTCCAATTGGGTACAAAATGTATTTCAAGTGAACCAATGTCCGATTGTTGTTCTCTACCTTCAGTATATCTAATTTGGAAGAATGGTCAAAAGTGGGGGGGTGTGAATTTTTGATAGAGAAAATAAAAATAATAGCTGTGAGATTTGTTATCTTTTGCGCTTAGCATACTCGCTCCCTTCTCCAGAGGCGGGAATCCATGAAAAACGCTTACTGACTATGAAAAATACTTATATTTTTGTTATATCGTGAAAAATGGTTTTATGTTGGGGGCGTCAAGTGGGACTTTTGTCTGGAGCAATAAAAAAGGAGATCACCTTGCGGCAATCTCCTTGAATATTTTTGGTTGCGGGAGAAGGATTTGAACCTCCGACCTTCGGGTTATGAGCCCGACGAGCTACCAGACTGCTCCATCCCGCGACAACGGTTGCCGACAGTAGCCGAATTCATTGCGGTGGTCAACCTGTTTTTTGTCTTTTTTTCACCCGCTATTGTGCAAGCAAGGTTATTGGTGTAGAACCATCAACTTATCCCTTCGCCCTGAGGGAGAAGGTGGCTGTAAGCCGGATGAGGGGACTTGTTGCAGAATATCCCCTCACCCTCTCCCCAAAGAGAGGGGAATCTTTCAATATGCTTGGACAGGAACTTTGGATGCGGGAAACGATTGATTTAGATAGCGCACTGAAACGGCAGTGCAATGGCGCTTTAGTCATTGATGTGCGGACTCCGGCTGAGTTTGCTGAAACGACCATCCCCGGTGCGGTGAATGTGCCGATCTTCAGTAACGAGGAACGGATTGAAGTTGGTACGGTGTTCAAAGAGCAGGGGAAAAAGGATGCCCGCAAGCTGGGAGTTCGGCTGGTCGCGCCAAAAATCCCCATGCTAATGGATCAGGTTGAGGAGTATCGTCAGGGACATCCCGGCCCGGTGATTGTGTTCTGCTGGCGCGGTGGGATGCGTTCACTGGCGATGACTTCATTCATGAATCTGGCGGGGATTCCGGCACAGCAGCTGCTTGGCGGGCACAAGGGTTTTCGGCGTAAAATTCTCGATTATTTTGAGCGGCAGCAATGGCCGCCGGTTTTTGTTTTGCGGGGATTAACCGGGACAGGGAAAACCAGAGTGTTACAGCAACTGGCAACGATGAACTATCCGGTGGTTGACCTCGAAGGGCTGGCAAACCATCGTGGTAGTGCGTTTGGTGCACTGGGGCTGGAACCGCAACCATCACAGAAAAAGTTTGAAGCGCTCCTCTGGGCTCGACTGGAAGAGCTGAAAAATAGTCCCTATCTGGTCACCGAAGGGGAGAGCCTGCATATCGGCCGAATTATGGTGCCAAAACTATTTCACCAAGCGATGCAGATTCAGACCAGCCTCTGGATCACTGCTTCTCTCAATGTACGGACGCAGATTATCCTTGAAGATTATCCCGCTCTCGATCAATTAAAAGAGCAGTTCCAGAAACCGATCAATGCATTGAAAGAACGGCTGGGCGGCAAAGTGGTTGCCGAGTTTCTTGAATTGCTGGAAACCGGACAGTGGGACAAACTGGTGCGGGATCTGATGGTGCGCTATTATGACCCCCTCTACCTTCATACTCTGCCGGAACGGCGGGTTGAAATTGAGTTGGAAACAGTTGATTTGGCAACCAAAAAGGTTGCCGAGGTTCTGGATGAATTGACAAAATAAATATTAAGTTCGAAGGTTTCCTTCTCCCTTGGGGAGAAGGGATGCTTACATAATTTTAAAGAAACTGAGGAACTAATATGA
>JAOZOH010000270.1 GCA_029933365.1 Desulfuromusa sp.
ACTGTTTTATAATAGAATTATATTTTTATTGACAGGGGCGACATAGAATGTCCCTTATTTGAAGCGGTATGAAGTTTTTGTTTTTTCTGCCGAGAAACATCATTTCTAATTTTTCAGGATATACTAAATATTATCTGCCTGTTCTTCGACAATACATACTTCAAAAAGATGGAGGTGTGAGGATGAATATTTATTTCAAAATTATTATCCAGCTTTTTCTTGTCGTTCTGTTAGCTCTTTCCGCTTATGCTGCCACATTCAAACAACCTGAGAAGGATTATTCTGCGGACTTTACGATGAAAATAACGCAGAGACAAAGTGGAGAAACAATGACCATCCCGGGGAAGGTCTATTATTCCAAAGGGAAGGAGCGGCGTGAAACAGAGATGATGGGGCACAAAAGCATCAGCATTCGTCGGGATGATAAAAATCTAATTTGGACACTGATGCCAGGACAAAGGATGTATATGCAGCACTCCCTTGATGAGCAACAGAGGAATGACCCGACAGCTGCGATTCATGATGGTGACATAGAATTGAAAAAGCTTGGACGGGAGAAGGTCAATGGCATCATGACGGATAAATATAAAATGAGAGTGACGGATCCCAAAACTAAACCGATGGAGGGGTTCATCTGGCTGTCAAAAGAAAATGTGCCAATCCGCGTGGAAGGAACCAGCCAGGAAAGCGGCGAGGAAGGCCACTTTGTTATCGACACTACAAATCTTAAATTTGGCCATCAGGTGGGATCATTGTTTGAAATTCCTGTAGGCTACCAGCGGATGCAGATGCCAGCTTTTGGCGGTGGTGGATTTGGTCCAGGAAAAAGCACCACGCAACCTGGTGTCCCTGCGCCAGGAAAATCAGGGATGGAGATCTCACCTGAGCAGTTGGAGCAGTTCAGGCTGCAGATGGAACAGATGAAAAAGCAAATGGGAGTGAAATAGTCGCTGGTTGTGTTCAGGGAGATTGCCTGATAGACGCAAGCCACTTGAAAACCCGTCCATCAATTGCGGCCAGACCCAACCCAATCAACAACATTCCTCCAAACTGGTTAGCCAGAAGGCGTTCCCCTATGAATACCGATCCCAACAAGATAGCACTGACCGGAATCAGGAAGGTCACCAGTAGCAGATTGGTTGCTCCAGCACTAGCGAGCAGACGGAAGTAAATAAGATAGGCTAAAGCAGTGCATAGCAGAGCCAGGGCGATCACAGAACCAAGAGTTGCTGAAGAGGGAGCCGGCAGAGTCCAGGGATGATCGACAATGATGATCAGGGGTAGCATCATCAGGGTTGTTGCGCTGACTTGTCCGGTAGCTGTAATTAGTGGCGGTTGGGCGCTAAAGCGACGACCATAGATTCCGGCAAAGGCATAGGAACACGCCGCTGCCAAGACCGCAAATTGAGCGACCAGGTTGAGTTGAAAACCGGCAAAAACCGTTGGTCCAAGCATGATACTTACCCCCAGTAATCCTAGCAACACACCACTCAGACGGTTTCCAGTCATTTTTTCATCTGCAGTTAATAAATGGGCCAAGACAACTGTAAAGAGTGGAGTTGTGGCATTTAAAATTGAGGCTAACCCACTGGCAATATGGGTCTGTCCCCAAAAAATCAGGCTAAAGGGAAGCAGGTTGTTAAGAAATCCCATGGTAAAGAAACTGAACCAGGTTTTGCGATCATTTGGCATCTGGTGAGTAGAAAATTTTACCAGGACCAATAGTACGGCGGCGGCTAATCCAACCCGGCAAAAAACCAGCGTCAAGGGTGGCAGTTCTACAACGGCAACTTTAGCAAAGAAAAAAGATGCGCCCCAAAGAACTGAAAGGGCAATTAGTAAGCTCCATTCCAATAAGCCCATGGTTTTGTTCGTTGGTTTGTTCATCCTTTTAATGCTTCCGCGACACAAAATTCTTTCCCCAGAATTGTCAGTTTTCGCTCAATACCCCAACGGTAGCCGCCAATCCCGCCCTCACCACGTAAGACCCGATGACAGGGAATCAGGTAACTGATCGGGTTGTTGCCAATAGCGGTTCCAACGGCTCGGCTTGCTGATGGTTGTCCTATTTTATCCGCTAGATATCCGTAGGAGGTGACACAGCCTTCCGGTATTTTCAGCAGAGCCTGCCAGACTTTAAGTTGAAAATTTGTCCCCTGTAGCAACAATAGCAAAGGTTTATTGGTTGATTCAGTGGGCGGACTGAAAATCTGTTGAATAATTTTTCCAGTGACTGTTGTATCCTCTTTTGTCACGGCATTTGGCCAGGCTTTCCGCAGTCTTTGGATGGCGGTCTCTTCTTTGTCTGTATCGATAAATTCCAATCGGCATATCCCGCGCTCTGTGGTTGCAATAAAACATCCTCCAAAAGGAGTTGTGTGAATAGCGTAATCAATTTGCAGATCTATCCCTCCAGATTTATATTCTCCAGGGGTGACCGCATCCACGTTGATCAGTAAATCATGCAAGCGACTCGGACTGCTTAACCCGACTGAAAAACTGGTTTCAAGAACTGGGGTCGATTGTTGCAGCAATTGTTTAG
>JAOZOH010000271.1 GCA_029933365.1 Desulfuromusa sp.
TGAAAAACAAAAGACAGAGGATTATTGCTGCTAATTGCAAATAGTCTTTTTTCATAATTTTTCCTTTCTGGGGCGCAATAACGCCGCTCCAAAAAGGAGTATCCCCTGGGGGCAGCGTAAAACGCCCCGGTTGGGGATTGTTAGCAAACAGATGTTGCTGGTTTTTTTATTCTTGCGATATCGAGTTTGGTATAACCCGCTCGCTGTTTTTTGACTTGATCGTAAACTTCCGAAAATTCCTTTTTGAGACGTTTTGAATCGACGGTTTCAGACGGTGCAACTTTGTTGACACAAATCTGAATCAAGTCAGCCTGTCCCTTAAATTCATTACCGGTAAAAGCGATAATCTCTTTTTTTAAGCTTTTAATTTCCTTGTCCAGAGATCTTTTGCTTTCACTTTTTTCCAGATAGCGAGCTGCAATATTTCGCACTTCCATCGGAAGATCGTTTGTGCCGACAAAAGCTGGACAGGTTGCTCTATGTTGGCAATAGCCACACAGAATTCCAGGCTCGATATCGGCTTTTTCTGGGTTAGTGAATGAAAGCAGGATATGACGGCCTTTCATAACCATCGCAGAAAACAAGATCTTGTTTGGTGTAAAGGAATTAAATTCTTTCCATTCTCCAGCGTTTAAATCGACCACCAAAATACTCCCGCTAATGGGTACGCCAGACATATCCAGTTCAAGAAGTCCCATCTGAATATGAAGCTGATTGACCCAACTTTCGTAAGGAGTATCCGGTATCCCATCAGTCGTTTTTAACTCCATGACGTGATAGCGACCGCTGTTTTTGGAGTGGAAAAGAAAGTCGATGTGACATTTGATTTCAGGAAACTCAGGATGTGTTAATTCGACTTCCCGTTGTGGGCAGAGTCCTCCGGCCTGAAAAATGTTTTCGATTAGATCTTCAGCAGCGTGGCCTCGTGAAAATCTCAATAAGGTTTTAGCATCGAAAATCTGTGGTTTGAGTTTGTTAAGAACAGCTTTACGGGGACAACCGGCGATATCGGATGCGCCGACATACTTGGTTCGATCTCCGAGATGGCTGCTATTTTGTTGTGAGTAATTCTGTAGTGCTTTTTCAAGAAATGCTTGAAGTTTGCTCATGTTGTTTTTCTCCCATATCAAAAAGGGGGAAACAGAGCTGTCCCATAAGGGATCTCTGATCGCCCCGTGGGGTTAGTATTTTATTTACCTCGTCCAGCTTTCCACGGACGGGAATCGGGACGGCACCAGGGGCATCTGTTAATCACTTGACCGTTACACCACGCAACCCCATAACGAAGGATTGGAAAGATGGTCTGGCAAGTGTCACAAGTACGAAAATTCGGAAATTTTTGACCCCTGATGATTGTTGGAATTAATTTGCCTGGACAACTCATATCAAACCTCCTGCGATGCAAATAACAGCAACGATACAGGAGCCGAAGATAGTGCCGGTCAGGATATTTTTGAAGTGGATATTAGCGATTGCGTAGAGAGTATTTTCGATCATGGTTTTGTCTCCTTGTCGGTGTTGGACACCGGGGAGACAGGACACACCCCGACTGGGGAGAGTTATTGTCTCCCCGGTGAAGGGTTGTTCTTTTTGTTGTCTGGTACTGTCAGTCGATATCAGACGGTGAGGCACCAGTTTTTGATTGATTTGTCCCAGTGGAAACCCATGTTTCGCAGGAGGTTCCGGTGTTCATAGGAGTCTGCATGGACGGTTTTCCCATCGCTGGACAGTTTTGCTTCGATCTTGTGGGCAGCTAGCGCGGATAAAACGGCTTCAACGCTCTGGGGTGGCTGGATCGGTTTCCCTTCCTGCTTCCGCTTGATTGCGTCAATGGCCTGGATGTACTGGCTATGTGGTAATTCCTCAAATGAACTGATACCCAGATATTCAAGAAATTTTGTCTGATCCACTCCTGCCTGCTCCACCATTTGCTCCAGAGTTTTAATTTGACCATTGGAGATCAGAATTTCGCCTTCTCTGGGGTCAGTTGGTGTCGGAGTGTTGGATCTAGCGGATTGATTGTTCGTGTTCGACGGAGACGTTTTAGCAGGGGGATTATCAATCTGATCCATCTCTTCTTCGACGTAAAGGCCAGACAATTCCTGCGGAAATGCTCGGCGGATCGCCAGTGCTTCAGCAACCTTGGCAATCATCAGGTCGGGCATTTTTCTCCAGAAATGAGTCAGTTCTCCCTTTTTGGTTTGTTGCGCGTAAGTGTTAAATCGGGCAACAGCCCAGAGAGGTTCTTTAAAATCAGAACGCAGAACAGCAACCTTCGCAGCGAGCGGAGGGGGGTCCTGAATCCATACTTCTTGCCATTTTCCATTTGTTCCACACCAAAAAGGGCCGAGTTGACCTGCATATTTGCCGGTACGCTCAGCGATCAGTCGAAACCCGTCAATCGAGGTCTGAATGGACATAACCTCACGGCGTTGACTTGAGTCCCACCGTTTGATGGCATGGATCTGGCGTGAAAAGGGGTCAAGACCGGTGCGATTGCACTGGTTGACAAAGAGTTGAAGTTCATCGTCGGTGGCCCCTT
>JAOZOH010000272.1 GCA_029933365.1 Desulfuromusa sp.
TGAAAAACAAAAGACAGAGGATTATTGCTGCTAATTGCAAATAGTCTTTTTTCATGACTTTCCTTTCTGGGCGCAATAACACCGCTCCAAAAAGGAGGTCCCCCGGGGGCAGCGTAAAACGCCCCGTGGTGGGGATGATCAAGCAGCAGTTGCTGATTTTTTTATTCTTGCGATATCGAGTTTTGTATAACCCGCTCGCTCTTTTTTGACTTGGTTGTAAACATCGGTGAATTTCTCTTTGAGACGTGTTAAATCGACTGCTTCAGACGGTGCTACTTTCTTGACACAGACCTGAATTGAGTCTTCTTGTCCCTTGAATTCATCACCGGTAAAGGAAATGATCTCTTTTTTTAGGCTTTTAATTTCTTTGTCCAAGGTTCTTTTGCTTTCATTCTTCTCCAGATACCGGGCAGCAATATTCCTGACTTCCATTGGAATTTCACTTTTACCAGTGAACGCTGGACAGGTTCCTCTATGTTGACAATAGCCACACAAAATTCCAGGTTCAATATTGGCTTTATCCGGATCTGTGAGTGAAAACAGGATATGACGTCCTTTCATAATCATGGCATCAAACAAGATCCTGTTCGGTGTAAATGAGTTGAATTCTTTCCATTCTCCAGCATTTAAGTCGACGACCAAAATGCTTCCCCCAATAGGGACACCAGGCTTATCCAGTTCAAGAAGTCCCATCTGGATGTGTAACTGGTTGACCCAGCTTTCGTAGGGAACGTCCGGGATACCATCAGTCGTTTTTAACTCCATGATGTGATGCCGACCGCTGCTCTTAGAGTGAAAAAGAAAGTCGATGTGACATTTGATTTCAGGAAAATCGGGATGAACCAATTCAACTTCTCGTTGAGGATGGAGTCCTCCGGCCTGAAAAATGTTTTCGATCAAATCTTCTGCCGCATGGCCCCGAGAGAAACGCAGCAGCGTTTTCGCATCGAAGTCTTCCGGCTTGAGTTTGTTCATCACAGCTTTACGGGGACAACCGGCAATATCGGATGCTCCGACGTATTGGGTTCGATCACCGAGATGACTGCTATTTGTCTGTGAGTAGTTTTTTAGTGCTTTTTCAAGAAATATTTGAAGTTTGCTCATATTTTTCTCCTCTATCCATCAGGAGGCAAACAGAGCTGTCCCGCAGGGGATCTCCGATCGCCCCGTGGGGATTCTTTTGTTTTAAATGCCTCGTCCAGCTCTCCAGGGTCGGGAATCAGGACGGCACCAGGGACATCGGTTAATTATTTGACCGTTACACCACGCGACACCATAGCGAAGTATGGGAAAGGTGGTCTGGCAGGTTTCACAAGTACGAAAGTCCTTGAATGTTTGGCCTCTGATGATTGTTGGAATTAATTTTCCAGGGCAACTCATATCAAGCCACCTGCGATGCAGACAGCAGCAACGATACAGGAGCCGAAGATAGTGCCGGTCAGGATATTTTTGAAGTGGATATTAGCGATTGCGTAGAGAGTATTTTCGATCATGGTTTTGTCTCCTTGTCGGTGTTGGACACCGGGGAGACAGGACACACCCCGACTGGGGAGAGTTATTGTCTCCCCGGTGAAGGGTTGTTCGTTCGGTTGTCTGGAGCTGCCGGGCGATATTAGACGGTCAGACACCAGTTTTTTATTGATTTGTCCCAGCGGAAACCCATCTGACGAAGCAGATTCCGGTGTTCATAGGAGTCTGCATAGACGGTTTTCCCATCGTTGGACAGCTTTGCTTCGATTTTGTGTGCGGCCAGCGCTGACAGAACAGCTTCGATACTCTGCGGGGGCTGGATTGGTTTTCCTTCCTGCTTCCGCTTGAGTGCGTCAATGGCCTGCGTGTACTGGCTGTGCGGTAATTCCTCAAATGAACTGATACCAAAATATTCAAGAAATTTTGTCTGATCCGCTCCTGTGTCCTCCACCATTTGTTCTAGAGTCTTGATCTGACCATTGGAAAGCAGAATTTCGCCTTCTCTGGGGTCAGTTGGGGACGAAGTGCTTGGTAGGGCGGAAATTTGATTGTTCGTGTTTGACGGAGATTTCTCAACAGGAGGGCCAGCCTGGTCCATTTCTTCTTCGACGTAAAGGCCGGACAATTCCAGTGGGAATGCTCGCCTGATAGCCAGTGCTTCAGCAACTTTGGCAATCATCAGGTCGGGCATTTTTCTCCAAAAATGAGTTAGTTCTCCCTTCTTGGTTTTCTGCGCGTAAGTGATAAATCGTGCAACAGCCCAGAGGGGTTCTTTGAAATCGGATCGCAGAACAGCGACCTTCGCAGCGAGCGGAGGGGTATCCTGAGTCCATACTTCTTGCCATTTGCCACTTGTTCCACACCAAAAAGGGCCGAGCTGACCTGCATATTTACCGGTACGCTCTGCAATAAGCCGAAAACCGTCAATCGAGGTTTGGATGGACATAACCTCACGTTGTTGACTTGAGTCCCAGCGTTTGATGGCGTGGATCTGGCGAGAGAAGGGGTCTAGGCCGGTGCGATTGCACTGGTTGACAAAGAGTTGAAGTTCATCGTCGGTGGCCCCTT
>JAOZOH010000105.1 GCA_029933365.1 Desulfuromusa sp.
TCATCGACCACTAAAACCCTGGCATGCTGATAGTTTTGGGACATATCCATTCTTGCTGGCTCCTGGTACAGCGTAATTTGTGCGCCCCCTCCCTAACCCTCCCCCATAAAGGGAGAGGGGATATTAAGCTCCTTCCCCCTTTATGGGGGAAGGTTGGGATGGGGGCGCTGAATCTCTATCTATCCTTCTTTATCAGGCAGCGGCAACTTGATAGTAAAACGGGTTCCTTCACCAATCTCACTTTCAACCGTGATCGTCCCCTGGTGTTTCTGCAAAATATCGTGACAGATACTCAAGCCCAGGCCTGTTCCTTTACCTACTTCTTTGGTCGTATAAAAAGCCTCAAAGATTCGTTCAAGGTTTTCCGGAGAAATACCGCTACCACTATCGCTGATCTCGACCACCGCCCAGTCCTTCTCCTGCCGGGTATTGACCGTGATGATCCCCTGATCTTCAATTGCCTGGGCTGCATTCACCATCAGGTTGACAAAAACCTGGCTCAGTTGTTGCGGCAAGCAATTGATTGGCGGCAAGTCCTGATAGTTCTTTTCCACCTTCGCTTTGTATTTAATTTCATTCCAGGCGATACTTAACGAACCTTCAAGACATTCTTGCAGATCCGTGGGTTTAAGGGTGTCATCTTCGGCACGGGAAAAACTTTTCAGGTTACGGACAATCAACGCAATTCGCTCGATCCCGTCTTTTGATTCGGTAATCAGATCGTCAATATCTTCCTGGATGAAGTCAAATTTCAGCTTGCGTTTCATCTGTTTCAATTCGGCAGTTATCTCGGGATCGGCCACCGCTTTGATGGTCTGCTCCATAAAAGCGATCCCTTCATTCAGTTTGCCAACATATTTCTGCAATGAATTAAGGTTGCTGCCGATAAAACCCGTAGGGTTGTTAATTTCATGTGCTACCCCTGCTGCCAGTTGCCCGATTGAAGCCATTTTTTCCTGCTGCAGCATCTGGTCATGAACCTGTTTTAAATCTTTATAGGACTCGGTCAATTCTTGTGTCTTGGCAGTGACCAGTTTCTGTAAATGATCCCGATGTTGTTTCAATTCCAGCTGGATTTTGACCCGCTGATTGACAATCGCCGGATTGAATGGTTTGGAGATATAATCGACAGCACCCAGTTCCAACCCTTTGGCTTCGTCTGCGGTGCTATCCAGCGCGGTAAGAAAGATAATGGGAATTTCACAGGTTTTTTCGTCGCCCTTTAAGGTGCGACAAACATCGTAACCATCCAGATCGGGCATCATGATATCGAGAAGAATCAGGTCGGGCAGGTAATCGGTTGCGATTAAATCGAGAGCAGCCCGGCCATCAATGGCAATCCGCAGATCATACCTATCG
Source organism: Desulfuromusa sp. (assembly GCA_029933365.1). Next base: position 1,360 of record JAOZOH010000105.1, read on the forward strand.
CCTAAAGCTGCCAGTAGGGTATCCAGATTTAGAGCGCTGTCATCGACCAGCAAAAGTTGATAGCTGGGGGAATCCTTCATCACATCGTCAGCCACGTAAAGGCCTCCTTTTTAAACAATTATCATTAGAGAACCATAATACAATAAACCACCAATAAATCAAGGTAAATATTCACTAATTTTTTATTTTTCTGCTAAAAAACCCATGGTTAGGTGTTACCGATCAGTAAAATAACGATATAGGTCTTGATAAGGCTATTTTGTCCATTGAGATGTTATATTTAACAAAAGGGAAAAGATGCTGATCTCGCAAAAAGAGGAGCCATTATGAAAGTATTTGTCACCGGCGGCAGCGGCTTCGTAGGTCGAAAGATCATTCAGCAACTCATAACCGAAAATCATTCGGTTCGGGCTTTGGTGAGACAAGCTGATGCTCTCGAAGACTTTAGTGATATAGAAACTATTGTTGGCGATACGACACAACCTGAAACCTTGCGTGATCAACTCTCCGATTGCGCTGCGGTGATTCATCTGGTGGGAATTATCCGTGAGTTTCCCGGCAGGGGGATTACATTTAAAAAGCTGCACGGTGAGTCAACCGCTAACATTCTGCGCGCAGCGGAACAGCAGGGGGTGAAGCGCTATATTCATATGAGCGCTAACGGCACCCGGCAAAATGCCGTCACCAGCTACCATCAATCTAAATGGGAAGCAGAAGAATTGGTACGAGAATCCAAGCTTGATTGGACCATTTTTCGCCCTTCTTTGATTTTTGGCCCAGAGGATCAGTTTGTCAACATGCTGGCGCAATTGATTAAAACTTTACCCATTGTTCCGGTTATGGGGGATGGACAATACCCATTGCAACCCATCAGCGTAATAGATATTGCACGGGGTTTTGTGACCGCCCTGGACAAACCGGAAACGGTGGGGAAAACCTATCCATGCTGCGGGCCGCAAGCGTTCAGTTATGACCAGATCCTGGATCTGATTGCACAAACGCTAGGGCAGGTCGCCGGAACCCGGAAAATCCACCAGCCGCTCTGGCTGATGAAGCCGATTGTTGCGGTGTTGCAAGCTATCCCGCTGTTCCCCATGACCAGTGATCAACTACAGATGCTTTTGGAGGGAAATATTTGTGCTGATAACAGCTGGAAGAATGACTTCTCTTTAGAACTACAAGAATTTTCCAGGAGCATAAAAAGTTACTTGAAAGCTTAATTCCCCTCTCCCTGAGGGAGAGGGCTAGGGTGAGGGGGGGGCGTTACAAGACTAGCAAAATTACTCTTTATTTTTAGATAGTTCCACATAATTCCCCCTCATCCGGCCTACGGCCACCTTCTCCCTCATGGAGAAGGGTCCGGCGGGAGATCAAGCAACGATAAGAAGTCTGGGAAACATAGCGGAAGTTACACAACAAAGCCTCCCGGAATCTTCCGGGAGGCTTTATGATATTCGTGTATGAACAAACGGCTGAAACCCCCAATCAATAGATATCCAGCTTTTCGTTGAGTAACGATTTACTGGTCGGCTCCCCCCGCGAGTGAGCCATGCTTTCAAGCAGCACATTTCCACCAATTGCGGCGGTCTTTTTGACCAGTGCTTCAGCTGCTTTTCCATCACGATTGCGAAACGCATCAAGAAGCTTATCATGCTCAGCTACAGAAATAGCCATCCGCCCTTCGACCGAAAGCGATGCCATTCGCAAACGGCTGAACTTCATTCCCAGCTGCTTAATCAAGTCGTATAATTTACTATTATCTGCCGCCTTGAGAAAGGTATCGTGAAATTCATGATGGATTTTATAAAATGTTTTTACATCACCAATACTTGCCAACTGCTTAAGTCGCTCGTTGATCGACTCCATCTTTGCTAGTTCTTTTTCCGACAAGTTTTCTGCCGCCAGTTCTGCAGCATAGCCTTCTAGAACACTCTTGACCGCATAATACTCCTGAACATCACGCTCCGAAAGGGCTGCAACAACAGCACCTTTTCGTGGTACAACCGTCAGGTAACCTTCGGACTCTAATTGGCGAAACGCTTCACGAATTGGGGTCCGGCTGATCCCAAACTGCTCCGCCAGCTCAGGCTCCGCTACCTTTTCACCCGGTTTAAGATCTCCCTTAAGAATTGCTTCACGGATTGTCTCCAAAATTTTTTCGCGTAAAGTTTGGTGTCGCTCAATCTGTTTAGTTTTCAAAACAATTCTCCTCTTTATGATTAATAGAATTGTATACTGTATGCAATTATTGTCAATCAATAGAATAGTATACTGTATACAATTCTTGTCAATAAGTATTTACTTACTGGATAATTTATTATTTAACCGGCGATTTCTTGTTTTTTTCCTGCAAGATCCCTATCATCAATGAGTTGAAGCAGGAGCAGACATGGATTCGTTGAAAAAAGTTAAATATTCCCTGACAACATTGTTTATTCTTATCGGTGGGGGGACTATCGGATACGCCACTATTGAGGATTGGGGCGTTTTCGAAGCGCTCTACATGACAATTATTACTCTGGCAACAGTCGGATATAGCGAAGTTCATACGCTGTCGCACCAGGGACAGATATTTACCATCCTTCTGATTGTGTTCGGGGTTGGAACCATTGCTTACACGATTGGCTCAATGATTCAATTTATGGTGGAAGGGCAACTTCAGCAAATATTGGGGAGAAAAAAAGTGCAAAAAAAGATCAGCCGCCTGCAGGGGCACTACATTATCTGTGGCTATGGTCGCATTGGTCGTCTGATCAGCCGCGAATTTGCGTCTAAACCGCTGCCGTTTATTGTCATAGAAAACGATCCTGAACGATGTCAATGCCTTGGGGAAGATAACTGCCTGTTTATTCAGGGGGATGCAACCCAGGACGAGGTTCTAGAGCGAGCGGGAATCCACCAGGCAAAAGGTTTGGTGACAGTAGTCACCTCCGATGCAGTCAACGTATTTATTACTTTGACTGCACGCGGGATGAATCCCAAGCTATTTATTATGGCTCGCGCCAGTGAAGAGGGGGCTGAAGTCAAATTGATGCGCGCCGGAGCCAACAAGGTTGTTTCTCCATACACAATTGGTGCTTCGCGCATGGCACAGGCAATTTTACGCCCTTCAGTCGTCGACTTTATCGATATTGCAACGGGTTGGAAAAATATTGAACTGCAGATAGAGGAAATCCCCGTTGCAGCTGAATCCCGTCTGGTCGGTAAAGACCTGAGCCAGTCAGGTATTCGTAAAGAGCTGGGGCTGATTATTGTCGGCATCAAACATGACGGGCAAATGATTTTTAACCCGGCAGCCAACACGATTATCGAAGCAGGCAATATTCTGATTGCCCTCGGCGAATACCCAGAAATCCAAAAACTCGAAATCATTGCAGCGACTAAACCTTTATGATGGCGTCATCACTCTATATTTACACTCCGGCCCACCTGCTTCCGGCACGGCTCCCCTTTCTCCTCAATCGCAGGTTGCAGCCTGAAGTTGCCTGCCAGGAAGTCCAATTAGAGAAGCTCGATTTTGCACAGCTTGGTGATTGTGCGGATCAACTGCAAGAACAAGGTCTCAGCACCACTTTGCATGCCCCCTTTACCAACTTCAACCCCGGTAGTAGTAAAAAACGTACCCGCAACACATCACTGCAGATTGCGGATATGTCATTGCAGTTAGCGGAAAAGCTGCACGCCCGGCGGATTGTTTTTCATCCTGGACTGGCCTATGGATCTGCAGGAAAAAAACTGGATACCTGGGTGCAAAACAATCTCACTTTCTGGCCAGAATTTCTAGCTCGTGCAGCTGAATTCAACTGCACCATCTGTATTGAAAATATTTATGAAACAACTCCTGATCCCTTTATTCAGCTATTTTCCATGATGGATTCACCACAGCTGGGTCACGTTTTTGATATTGGCCACTGGAACCTGTTTGGTAGCGGCAAACTGGTTAACTGGTTAAATGAAATGGCACCCTATCTGAAACACATGCACCTCCATGACAATCATGGCGAACAGGACGAACATCTTGCCATCGGTCGGGGCTACGTCCCCTTTTCAACCCTGTTCAAATGGTTGCAGACAGCCAATTCCCTACCAACCATCACTTTAGAAAATCATACCCTGCCCGATATCGAGCATTCCCTAAAAGTTATCCACAAATATCTACCTGAGATCTCAAAACAATAAAAAAACCCGTTGCAATGTTAAGCAACGGGTTTTTGGTGATTTTATATGGAGCAGGTAATCAGGATTTCCCCAGAAGCCCTTTACCTTCATGATTCTCTTTGGCATTGTGGAGCCAGATGTGACATTGATCTAATCCGTAAAGGCTTAACCCAACCAGTAAGACTGGAAGGAAGTTAGCAGCAATCGCACCGGAGAAGCAGTAGAAAGCGAAGAAGGCGGTACGATAACCAAGATGATTCCACTTTTGGGTTGGTTGAGCATCGTTAGCCATGGCGGTCAGTGTCAGGATAGCTGAGGAAAAACAATAAACAGCCAGGGCAACGCTGATCAGATAAGCTGGAGGAGGGCAACCGAGTAATTGACGGACGGGCTCGGAGGAGGCTGCAAACAAATTAAAGTCTTTAAAAGTAAAAGCACAGATGCTGATCAGGAGAAAAGCAACCAGGCTCATCAAAGTATGGTTTTGAACCTTGGATTCGGTATTTGATTTGGTGTTTTGAATTGTTGCTGCTTTATAGTATCCCATCATTTCCTCCATGAGTTTGTTTGTTATTTCGTTGTTGCTATCTACATACAGCATCAGCCATGCCAAGTCTGATAAAAAAATAAACTCATAGAATATCAGCTAGTTATAAATCATTCTTGGTGGAGGGCCCTTTTGCTGAATGAGAGGATTCCTGTCCCGCAGGAATATTCCTGCGGAGTCAGAATGGTAGCAATTCAGCAAACCCGGAATTATTTCGAATAGCGCTAGTTGTGCAGCGTTGCAGTAAACGCGGGACTGTCCCCAGGTCCATCGGGGGCTGTCCCAAGTGTTTACGGGCTATGAAACCGTAAAGCTTGGACACTTCCGGGTTTCCTATATTGGATTCGACAAGCAGGAAATTAAAAAGCGGGCGGATTCTTTTCAGAAGCCGCCCGCTTAAGAGTGGAGATATTTGGAATTTATTTAGATGCAATCAAGAATTAACAGTGGGGTTACTCCCTTTTTCTTCCTCCTCATGCTCATGCTCTTCCTCTTCCTCTTCCCAACCTGTCCACATGGTCTTGATATGTTCCGTTGGGGTATGTCCCAAGGTTGCTAAATAAACATGAGTTGGTATAAAAGCGATCAAACAGCACGCCAATAAAATATGGAGCCCCGCCAGAAGTTTTACTCCACCGACCATAACAATCAGCTCACGTAATGGATCTACGTTAATCAAAAAGAGCCCCGTCAAATTAACCAGTGGCATCATGACAAACATGATTGCCAGATAAACAGACTTCTGCATCGGGTTAAACTTGCTATCAGGGGTCGGATGATGGGGATTATCCCAGCCAAGAAAATAGGTTAAAAAGTAGAATTTTGCTTGCCGTAATAAACCGCTCTTCAAATCTTCAACCCTTGGGACATACAGGTTCGCCATACTTCGAGCAACAAAAGTATAATAGAAGAACCACAAGGAAAAGGAGATCGCCACCATAATTCCGGCTGCATTATGAAGATAAATCGCCGATTTATAGCTGCCAAGAAACGAAACATATTCGGGGAAACGAATCTGTGCACCAGAAACTGTCAGGGTAACAATCCCAAAAGCATTCAGCCAGTGCCAGATACGAACCGGTATGGGTTGTAAATAAATTTGATCTTGATGTTCTTCAGCCATGAGTAATCCCCTTAGTGACGTCTGTTTTTACGGGTCAAGAAACGCAGCGTTCCATGACCAATCGGCATGATAAATCCACCACAGATAATAATTAAGCCAATGATATTCAGTGCTGTACTTCGACCACTTCCGGTCATATAAAAATTAGGAGTTCCAAACAAAGCATCTAGAACCGCACCCTCCTCAACTGACATCCGCTGATAAGCTCCGGTTTCCGTCGGGAAAGCAAAGTAACTAGTCTGCATACTTCCCGGTCCGGCCGCATGACAGAAGGTACAATCAAAACGATTATCCAGCGTGCTCAGGTCGTGAGAAATCTCGCTGGGAACCAATGTTCCACCTAGATGCAAAGCTTTATAAGCCGGATTATGGTTGAAAGAACGTAATTCAGGCAAAGAGACATGGTTATCCCCATTGATGTCAATTAGACTTTCTATCTCTTTGTCTCCACTATACTCTTTCAAATCAGCATAACTGGAGTATTCATAGTTACCTAATTTCGCTGATTTACTCTTTTGAGCTATAGTTAAAACGACTTCATAGCTCTCCGCAGAGGTATGGCAGGTAATACAGGGAAGCTTGGCAATATGCAGCGGAGCTTGCACCAACCATCCCGAATGACTTTCTATAACATCTTCTTCCTCATGACACTGGTTGCATTGCTGGTTCATCTCGGGGCCCGACACAGACTCAAGTCCACGTACCTGATGAGGATTATGACAATCGAGACAGGCTGCATTTTCTGCGTGGGCAGTCGCCATATACTCACTGCCAAGTTCCTCATGACAATCGAGACAGTCAGCACTGGTAACAGCTTCGCCATCGTCAGGATGCTCATCAGTTACAGACTCATGACAAGTGACGCAACCCATCTCAGAATGAACGGTATGGGTGAATTTATCCGCATCAATAAACAACTCGTCACCTACCTCATCAGCATCACCGTGGCAGCCTAGACAATCGTCCATCTCCATTGCACTAACTGATAGCGGGACAGCAAGGATCATCAGTAATAAAAAACTCCACAGATAATTAACACTACAATCCATTTTCATGTACTTACCCTTTTAATCGAGCTGTTTACGTCAAATTGGAAATACCCATGTTAAAAGCTACAAAATAAACCTTGAAAATAATTTTCAATATAATTAATAGCAGAAAAAACCAAAAAGCGCAAAAAAAGAGATGGGTCTCCCATCTCTTTTTTAACTTAGCGCTATCCAGTCCCTAAAGTAAACAGCATATATCCGACTTGTAAGCTTGTTAAAGCTATTCCTAACTCAGTGTGTAAGGGGCGTTTTATCTTTCTTTTTCCCACTAAAAAATCCCTTGATTATGCCAAACCCCAGAGCGAAAACCGGGATAAGTTGGAGAAAAATAATCAATCCACAGATACCTAAAAACAGGTAGACCAACATCATACTGTTATCTTCTCTGGCTCCGGCATCAGCTAAAGCAGGAACGATTGTGGATAAAAATACGATTCCAGGGAAACTGTATTGGACTATTTTTTTCATGATGAACTCCTTTTTTCTTTCTATGTATTGTTCTTTAATCAACTCACTGCTGGTTGAAAAGTTTCAAAAGCACATTCCACTGCGGAACGTAACTCTTCATTATCTTCCTGATTATGTGGTTTCAACGCATGATAGAAGATTCCATCTTCACGAATCCGCTTCAAGGTTTCTAAAGAGCTATCATCCGACACCAGGATGATACGCAGGTTTTTATTACACTTACGCATCAAAGCAATAACATCGACCGAGGCAATTTTTTCTTCGAACGAATCGCCCAGAATGACGATTGGTTCATTTTTCTGCACTATTTTCGCAATGGCGTAAGCAGCCGATGCTGTAGTCTCAACTTCGTAGTGTGAATTCTCAAAAAAAGCCGCCAACTCTTGCCGTGCTGCTTTATCTCGATCAGCGATCAGTATTTTTCTCGTTTTCATATCGGTTTCTCCATTTCTGATTAATGTTTTCTGGGTTGATTGTAATTGTCTCTTGGCTGATATATTTTTAACTTTGGCAGCCAAAAACATTGCCCCCGGAACACTCTGGAAACTAATAATGGCTATAAAGAAAATCATAAAAAATTTCGTAAGTGGGGATATCTGCAAACCAAGATCACAAAGCATAAAACTTCCCGTCAGCAGCAAAGCCATGGGAAGAGAAATTAATTTGAAGTTATTGTATTGATTCATCACATTCTCCTGAATTTGTTCTTTGTTTATAACTAAAGCAACCTACATACCAACTTTTACAAATCTCACATAAAATTATTTATCTAATAAATTCAAATAGTTACAGAAAGCTAAGAATTACTAGATAAAATAGCGGCTTCAAGAACTATAAAAGATTCCTACTGGACAGGAATCTTCCTTCAAAACAATAAAAAAACCCGTTGCCATGTTGAGCAACGGGTTTTTAGTGATTTTATCTGGATCACCTGATCAGGATTTTCCCAGCAACCCTTTACCTTCATGATTCTCTTTGGCGTTGTGGAACCAGATGTGACATTGATCTAATCCGTAAAGGCTTAACCCAACCAGTAAGACAGGAAGGAAGTTAGCAGCAATCGCACCGGAGAAGCAGTAGAAAGCGAAGAAGGCGG
>JAOZOH010000002.1 GCA_029933365.1 Desulfuromusa sp.
CCGTACGCACGGTGGTGTGGGAGGACGGCGGAAGTAATTCCGCCTCCTACCCGATAGCAGCTGAGGTAATGGAGTAAACCCGGGACTGTCCCCAGTTTCATTGGGGGCTATCCCGGGTTTACGGTTTTGAAACTGTAGCGGTTCGCGCCGCAAAAGTCTGGGACAGCCCCCGTGCGGGGACAGTCCCAATTTTGCTGATCAGTCATGATTTGTAATTGATACGGAGGTCCCTATGTTGAAAGTCGCTGTTGTTGGAGCTAGTGGTTATACGGGTGTTGAATTGTTGCGGATTCTGGTTGGGCATCCTGAAATTGAAATTTGTTGCGTAACTTCACGACAGCATGAAGGCCAGCCGATAAATACGCTGTTCCCCTCCTTAAGTGGGTTTTGTGAGCTGGTATGTGAACCACTTGATGTTGCTAGTATTGCAAAGCGTGCTGATTTGGTTTTTACCGCGTTGCCACATAAGTCAGCCATGGAAGTAGTCCCTGGTTTTCTTGCTGCGGGTTGTAAAGTTGTTGATCTGTCGGCTGACTACCGCTTGAAAGATCAGAGTGTTTATGAACAGTGGTACCAGACCCACAGTAGTCCTGAATTATTCGATGAAGCGGTTTATGGGTTGCCTGAGCTCTATGCTGATCAGCTGCACTCTGCTCGGTTGGTTGCTAACCCTGGTTGTTATGTGACCAGCGTTATCTTAGCTTTTGCCCCCTTGCTGGAAAACCAGTTGATCGACACAAACAGTTTGATTGCCGACAGTAAGTCAGGAGTCAGCGGGGCGGGGCGGGGGGTTAAGTTGGGGAGCCTGTTCTGTGAAGCCCATGAGGGATTCAGAGCCTACGGAATTGCCAGTCATCGGCATACCCCGGAAATCGAACAAGAATTAACCAAATTGGCCAAGCATGAAATACGGTTGAATTTTACCCCCCACCTGTTGCCGGTTAATCGCGGAATTCTTTCCACCTGTTATGCCGATCTGCTGGAAGATAAGTCCTCAGAAGAGCTGATTACACTGTTTAAGAAACACTATAAAAACGACCATTTTGTGCGGGTGATGCCGGGAGGCCAACTGCCAAATATCGCATACGTACGGGGGACAAATTTCTGTGATATTGGACTTGTCAGTGATCAACGTACCGGGCGGGTGATTGTCGTGACCGCGATAGATAACTTGGTCAAAGGTGCTGCAGGACAAGCGGTGCAGAATATGAATATCATCTGTGGTTTTCATGAAGCACTTGGATTAGGAATTATCCCAACTTTTCCCTAGCTTTTTAAGGTGGTTACCCTTATTATGATTAACTAATTTTATTCATGTTCGATTCTGGGGAAGTTCTATGCTGGAAAGCGGTTACACGGTATTTGACTGTCAGATTGTCAAGTTACTATCAGAAAATAAAGTTTACCAGAGTTATCTAGTCAATTGTGCTGATTCTAGAATTGGTAAACTCCTGTTGCTCCTTCCTGATCCATTGTTTGACCAGAAGCAGCGCCAGTCTTTTTTTGACCATGCAAGTTGGTTATCAAGTCAGACTTTCCCCCGGATTGGATCTCCTTCAACAGCTGGGGAGATAGATGGCCTGCCTGCCTGTCTCTACCCTTTCCCTCCGGGAGAGCCTTTGGTAAAGATTTTAGATGGGAGTTGCTCTGCTCGACAAGCTGTTAAATTTATTGAAAAAATCGCTAAATCTTTAAGTATCCCTCACAGTGCCAATCTTTGTCATGGAAATCTCTCCCCCGAGACAGTCTATTTAGAGGCAAATAACCCCTATCTTGCGGATTTCTCTTTAACCCAGTTGATCCGGATGGACTACAGCTCTGGCATAAATCCTCAGTGTGCCAGCCCAGAACAGGTTCGTGGTGAAGCTCCGGGAACAGCTTCTGATGTCTATAACCTGGGCTGTATTTTTTATCATCTGCTGACTGGACAACCTCCCTTTTCCGGCACAGATGCCTTTGCTATTGCTAAGCAGCACTTGCAAGGAGATTTCCCACATCTCCCAGATGAATTGGGCTTGTTTCAACCGTTGCTGGATTCACTGGTCAAAACAGTCGCAGAGGAACGGATCACAATTGATGAATTAATCGAACAGATTACTCAGTTGTCAGCTCAGCAAAAAATCGATCAGCTCCATTTATCTGCCCCTGCAGAAAATCGGCAGGTAGATGAAGTGTCCCTGGATGATGATGTCTCTTTACTTGATCAAGCGCTGGATAGTGCCGAAATAGCAGCACGAATAGAAGCACGTTTAAAGGAACATACCGGAGATTTTCAGGAGACTGAGTCCGTTGAAATCCCACTGGAAGAAGAGTGTGATGTCACTGATGGACTGGATCAAGTTGAGCCGAAAGAAGAAGCTGGGTTTTGGCGATTTGTGCTGGTCCTGTTACTCGGAATAATTATTGGTTCTGGTCTGTATTTCCTTTTTTATCAACCATCTCCTGCTGTGCCGGTTGTACCGGCTGTGGTTGTTGAGCCAAAGATAGATACTGAGGACATTTTGTCTGCTGATCTGGATCAGGGGCTGCGGTTATGGCAAGAAGCTGATTTTAATGGTGCTGAAGCTGAGTTTAAACGAATTATCAGTGAACACCCGCTTGATCTGCGTGCTTACAATAATTTAGCTGCATTTTATGCTGCTCAGGGTAATTATGATCAGGCTCGTGATTATCTTGAACAGGCGTTGGCAACAGATGGAAATTATGCTGCCGTTTATCGCAACTTGGGGTCGGTCTATGCTGAAATGGCAAGAGGCTCTTACGGTCGGGCTTTGCATTTGGCTAAAGGACAGGCTCTTATCTCTTTACCGGTTTTTTCCAGCCAGGGGGTTATTGAACTGCAGTCGGTTGTCGGGGCTCAGACAGGTAGCGAAGAGCAGAAGGTGAAGGGTGAGCCAACTGCTCCTGATTTATTAAAGGCGGAGCAACAAGTTGCTGTTGCTGAGCTTGTAACGCCTGACAATGTAGGTGCTGCTCAGCCGGATGTTCCCGTTGATCAGCAACAACCCCAGGATGTTGTTGCACAGGAGGAAGTTTCGGTTAATAACGGGGAACAGCAGACGTTTGCAGTAAATGAGGAACAACAAGTTCCTGCGGTACAAGAGGAGCAGTCAGATGAAGGCGAACCTGGCAACTCTGATCCGGTCGTTCTGCAACAGGAAAAAGCGGAATTATTTCTGCAACGCTGGGCTCAAGCTTGGTCAAACCAGGATGTTGCTACCTACTTGTCATTCTATGGTGAGCAGTTTATCCCTCCTGCAGGGAAAAAGCGTGCAGCTTGGGAAGCTGAGCGGTATACTCGTTTGACCAGCCCTAAAGAAATTAGTGTCAGCCTGGATAATTTTAAATTGACACCGCAGGAAAACGATCGATTGCAAATTGAGGTTATCCAGAGTTATAAAAGCGAACGACTTACTGATCGCACCCAAAAAATATTTGATTTACAACCAACTGAAAATAGTTGGGAGATTATTCGTGAACGGTCTTTAGGGGATATCCGTTGAAATTCAGACAGATTATAATTTCTATTATGATTCTTGCCCTGTTTGGCCTGACTGGAGCCAAGGTGGGGGCTCTTTGGCCTCAGCAACCAGTTGAGGAAGCTGTTGTTCCTCAACCGGCACTACCACTTTTTGTAACTCACCCAGTGGCAACAGCTCCGATCCAGATTGATTCGCAAGACCAGGCTCTGCTTGATCGTTTGAATGATCGGTTGCAGCATAATCCCAATGACTTTGAAGCCAGTCTGCTGAAAGGGTTGCTGTTGTTTCAGGTTGGTGGATTGGTTGATGCTATTGCTGAACTGCAATCATTGACGGAGCGGGCACCTAAGTTCCAACTGGCTCATTTGGTCCTTGGGGATTTATTGTTAGCACGCTTTGATCAAGTTGATTCTATTGGTACTCGTGTTTTGTTGGAAAATATGGATTCTAGCCATGAACAACACATAAAACAGTTCCAAAGTGAAGCCAAAGCTCGATTGCAGGGATATCTCTCCTTAATTGATAACGTTGAAATTCCCCGCGCTTTACTCACTTTGAGCAGCAATACAGAGTATGCGCTGATTGTCGATAAACAGAAAAATCGTCTCTATGTCTATCGTAACTCAGGGCCCGGTTTGCCGCCGGAACTGGTTGATGATTTTTACGTTGTTCTGGGAAAGCAACCTGGTGATAAATCACGCGAAGGAGATCTGAAAACTCCAAGCGGAATATATTTTGTAACCAGCTACCTGTCTGATGAAAAACTGCCTCCGCTTTATGGGAGTGGTGCTTTCCCGGTCAATTATCCTAATGAGTATGACCATCGCTTGAAAAAAACTGGCAACGGAATCTGGCTGCATGGAACTGATAAATCCCTCTATAGCCGACCACCTCTTGATAGTGAAGGTTGCGTAGTTTTAACCAATGAAGAATTCACCCGAATCGGCCAATATATAGATGTTGGTCGGACGCCGGTTGTTATCAGTAAGTCAGTCGATTGGGTATCCAGTCGGGAATGGCTTGAACAAAATATTGAAATTCAGGCAGTTTTGGAAACCTGGCGTCAAAATTGGGAACAAGCTGATTTGAAAGCTTATCTGGAAATGTATTCGCAGGATTTCTGGTCAAAAAAATATGATAAAAAAGGCTGGGGAGCTTATAAAAAGCGGGTTTTTTCAGGAAAGAGATTTCAGAAAATAGATCTCACTGATATTTCTGTATTAACCTATCCGGACAGCGATAGTAATAGTCAGCCGATGATTGTAGCAAATTTTATCCAGAATTACCGCTCAAATAACTTCAACGGCAACTTGCACAAGCGGCTGTACATGGTGAAAGAGCAAGGTGATTGGAAAGTCCTCTATGAAGGACGGCAATAAGGACCTTCTACCGTTGCTAGGGGACTGACCTTTGGTCTGTCCCCGGATAGTCGGGAGACAGAATGTGAATTCAGTCCCCAATTATCTTAAATTCAATTATCTTCAGTTACTGAGGCAGATTTTAATTTTTCTAGTAATTCTGATAAGTCTAGATGATATTTCTCTGCAATCTGCTGCACTGTTTCAAACAATCCCTGACAACAGATACATTCTCCCGCCTGATCATCATAAGATCTGAAAACGACTTCGGTTTTTGGATATGCCCTGACAATGTCCAGCACCGTCATATTAGCTGCTATACTGAAGTTGTCGGAGGAGTTCTGCAAGACCAATGGTTGATCCATATCCTTTTACATGCAAAAGCAGGAGGCTGTCATGACTGTTGAACTGTTTCAATCTGTCCTCGGTTGGAGTGCATTGATCAATATGGGGATTCTGATCTGGTGGTTCCTGTTTCTCAGCTTTGCTTATGACTGGACATATAAGATGCACAGTCGATTTTATGTGATTTCCCGCGAAAGTTTCAACAATATCCACTACACAGGGATGATGATTTTTAAATTGTTTATTTTTATGTTTTTCATTGTGCCTTATCTGGCTTTGCGAATTGTTACTTAGAAGCCATTGCGAAGCCGTCCTGCTAAAATAGCAGGACGGCTATCCTGATCTAGAGAGGGTTCTACTTCTTGTGACAATCGCTACATTTGGTTGGTCCATCCTGTTCTTTATGACAACCTTTGCACATGGCATGTGCGGTATCTTTCTCTAGTTCAAATGGCCCGGGGACAGTATCGCCATGACAGGCTGCACAGCCGTAAAGTTTTCCATGTTCAGCGTGCTGCAAGGTCACATTGCCATTTTTGTTTTTGATCACCAATATTTCTGGTGGTTGTGCTTCTGCGGTAACTTCGCTGGAGGCAGTAACACTGCTTGCTACGGCTGCAACACTGGGTAACAGAACACTGCTTTTAGTTTCAATGGATGGTGCCTCTGCTGGCTGTGCTTCTGTCACAATCTTGTTGGAGGAGGTTGCACTACTAGCCGCAGCTGTAACGTTAGATAATAGACTGTTATCCTGGGTTTTGCTATCGGCAGGGGTTGTCTGCAGATTGCTCAATAACTGCGCCCCGTCCTGCGTGAGTTTTTCCTTTACTTCAACTGCCTTCTGTTTAGAATTATCGACAATTTCTGTGGTTTTTTTCTTGGCAACCTCAGCTATAGCAGTCACATCCTTTTTTGCTGTTGCCACAACTTCTTTAACTGCTTGCGTTGCCTCTGCTGCAGTATCTTTGATCAGCTGTGTTCCTGTTTCAACCATTTCAGTGGCTTGCTTTGCAACATCATCAGCTGTTTTCTTGACTTGTTCCGTCACTGCTGGTTTCACAGCTGGTGCTGGAGCCGGTTCAGTTGAGGTTATAGTTTCCTTATCGCCGCAGCCGGTGAGGAGTAATCCGCAGATTAAAATAGTAAACCAGTATGTTCTCATGTCACTCTCCTTTAAAATTTAAAAATAGTCTAATGCAGTAAAGCATAGAACGTTCGTGCAAGTTGTAAGCTGGGGTTGGGATTTGTCAAAAGCTTTGGTTTTATTGAAGGTTATTCATTCTTATGGCATGCCCCCTCGCATCAGTGAATGATTCAACTCATCAATAGCAATGTGAGTTGTTTTTGTCAAATTCGCTCCCCCTATTGATTCTCGATTTTGCTAATTTCTGTATCGCATAATTAAACCCCATTTAACCGTTCAATCCCAGTTGCTAAGCTGTTCTAGTTCAGCGAAAAGCCATTGACATTAGTACGCTTCTATGATCTTCTAGGTCGCTGTTTGACTTGATTTGGACTTGTTTTAATGCAGCTGACTGATTTTGATTTTTTGCTCCCTGATGAACTGATTGCACAGGTTCCTGCAGCACAGCGTGATGGCTCACGTTTGTTGTGTCTGGATCGTCAGTCCGTCACGGTTGAGTCAAGGCAATTTGCCGATATCCTGGAATATTTTCAGCCGGGTGATGTTCTGGTTGTGAACGATACCAGGGTGATTCCTGCTCGTCTGCTTGGTCACAAGCAAACTGGCGGGAAGGTTGAAATTTTTCTGGTTCGGCAGTATTCGAGTGTAGCACAAGCCGAAGAGTGGCTCTGCCTGACAAAAAGTTCCAAGCCGCTACGGGTCGGGACAGTTGTCAATTTCACTCCCGATTTATCGGCTGAAGTACTGGAAGAAAAGGAAGCACCTTATCGACGGGTTCGTTTTTATTGTTCCGGTGATTTTATGCAAAAGGTTGAAGAGGTTGGCCATCTTCCGTTGCCGCCCTATATCAAGCGTGAAGATCGCCAGGCAGATCGATCTCGCTATCAGACAGTTTTTGCTCGTGAGAAGGGTGCTGTGGCAGCACCAACTGCCGGGTTACATTTTACTGAAAACATTCTGCAGCAACTAACGGCTGTAGGAGTTCAAGTTTTAAGTTTGACTTTGCACGTCGGACTGGGAACTTTTCTGCCGGTCCGGGTCGATGATATTCGCCAACATAAGATGCATGCGGAGTTTTTCTCGATCTCGAAAGCGACGGCAGCAGCAGTTAATTTAGCTCGCAAAGAAGGGCGACGGGTTTTTGCTTTGGGAACCACCAGTGCCAGGGCACTTGAGACTGCTGCAACAGAGGATGGTTTATTACAACCTGGTGCTGGCGACAGCGAAATTTTTATCTATCCGGGGTATCAGTTTAAGATCGTCGATGCCCTGATTACAAATTTTCACCTGCCTAAATCGACATTATTGATGTTGGTTTCAGCATTTGCCGGGCGTGATTTTATACTTTCCGCTTATCGGCAGGCGGTTGCTGAACGGTTTCGTTTTTTCAGCTATGGCGACTGCATGCTAATAATGTGATGGCGTCGCAAAAAGTCCGACCTACTGTGTTGCAGTATTTTTTCAGGATCTCGACATACCTTATGTATGCCTTCACCCCTGAAAAAACACTACGCCTTGTCGGACGAAATTTTTGCTTAGCGACCTACGCCCACCGGGCGAATTTTCATAGAGTAACTTGAATTTTCACATTGTGTGATTCCAGGTACTTAGGTTGAAGTTACTCAGAAGCCATCTTGTGATTTTCTGAAACAATAGTTTTTGTATTTTTGTAATTAATACGGATGTAATAATGTCTGGTTTCAGATACGCTCTTTTACAACAGGATTCCAACTCTCAGGCACGCCGTGGCCGGATCTATACGCAGCGGGGTGAAATAGATACCCCGACGTTTATGCCGGTTGGTACCCAAGGCACGGTTAAAGGAATGTTGCCTGAGGCGTTAAAGGAGATTGGGGCTCAGATCATTCTGGCCAATACCTATCATCTTTACCTGCGGCCTGGCCATAAGCTGATTCAACAACTTGGTGGACTGCATAAATTTATGCATTGGGATCGTCCGATTCTGACTGACAGTGGCGGATTCCAGGTTTTCAGCCTCGGGGATTTACGAAAAATTACAGAGGAAGGCGCCTCATTTCAGTCTCATCTGGATGGTAGTAAGCACTTGCTGACCCCTGAATTGTCGGTGAATATCCAGTTGGCTTTGGGCTCAGATATCGTCATGGTTTTTGATGAATGTATCCCCCATCCGGCTGAACGAACCTATGTAGTTGATTCGACCAACCGTTCGACCCGCTGGGCACAACGTTGCCGGGAAGTTCTTCCAGAAGGTTCAACGTCGGCACTGTTTGGGATTGTTCAGGGTGGAATGGAGCTGGATCTGCGGAAGCAGAGTGCTGAGCAACTGCGGAAAATCGGTTTTGAAGGTTACGCTCTAGGTGGATTGTCAGTTGGTGAAGAAACTTCCTTGATGTATGACATGATGGAGTATAGTTTGCCATTGCTTCCGGTTGATCGACCCCGATATGTGATGGGAGTCGGGACTCCGGAAAATTTATTGGAAGGTGTCGCCCGCGGTTGTGATATGTTCGACTGCGTTATGCCGACCCGTAATGCTCGTAATGGGGTGTTATTTACGAATGCTGGTAAGATCAGTATCAAGCAGGCTCAATATCGTGATGATGAGAAACCGCTTGACCCTGATTGTGGATGTTATGTTTGTCGGAATTATAGTCGTGCCTATTTGCGCCATCTCTATATGAGTAAAGAAATTCTCGCATCGGTACTTAACACCCACCATAATCTTTATTATTATCAGCAGCTGATGGCTGGAATCAGGCAGTCTCTTGACGATGGAAACTTTACTGAATTTCGCAAAGATTTTTATAATAGAAGAGAAATATTAATGAGTTAAACTTTACAGATTAGATAATAATCTATCTGAAACACATTCAAGGAGGAAAAACAAATGGTATCAGAAGCTTTTGCGATGGCAGGAGGCACAGCAGCCCAAGGACAGGGGGGGCAATATCAGGGAATTATTATGCTGGTGGCGATGTTTGCCATCTTCTATTTTTTGCTGATTCGTCCACAGCAGAAACGTGCTAAGCAACAGAAGGAACTGGTCGGTGGGCTCAAGGCTGGTGATAATATTGTGACTGCTGGTGGTATGCATGGAAACATTACTGCTGTAGAAGAGACAACTGTGACTGTTGAGGTTGCAAAAGGTGTGAAAATAAAGATGAATCGCGCTTCAGTGACTGAGGTTAAACAATAGTAGATCTTTCGACCTGCCCATAAATGCTTAAAGGGAGATACAACACAAATGTCCAAAAGTCTTAAATTCAGGAGTGTACTGGTTTTACTCTGTCTACTTCTGTCATTTTTTGTTATTGCTCCAACGCTGATGCAGGGCAATTTGCCACAGTGGTGGACTAATACTGTCGGCCCGATTCAGCTCGGACTCGATTTGCAGGGTGGCATGCACCTGGTGCTGGGTGTCGAAGTCGATAAGGCGGTAGAAAGTCGTATCGATACCATCATTGATCAGACTGAGGTTCAGTTACGCGAGAAGGATATCATTTTCAAGCGATTGGAAAGGCGTCAGGGGGATCGGTTGGTTATCCTTGTTTACGATGCAGATGAGGGTGCCAAGGTGGATGCGTTGATGGCGGAGGATTATCCCTCATTGGAAGCTGAAACTATCACCGGGGCTGGTGGTTATATCGAAAAGCATTTCCGGTTAAGCAATAACGAGATTGAAAACATCAAGGATTACGCTGTTCGCCAAGCCCTGGAAACCATGCGTAATCGGGTTGATCAGTTTGGCGTTAGCGAGCCGACTTTGCAGCGGCAAAGTGGTAACCGTATCCTGATTCAACTTCCGGGCGTCGAAGATCCCGAGCGGGCGATTGCTTTACTTGGTAAAACGGCGCGTCTTGAATTTAAAATGGTCGATGAAACGGCCAATGTCCAAGATGCTGTCGCAGGTAAATTGCCAGAGGGAACCCAGTTGCTTTATGAGCGTAACGTTAATCGGTCAACGGGGGCGACAACAGAAAAACCTTTGGTTGTTATCGATAAAACTGTGTTAACTGGTGATCTTTTATCTGACGCAAACGTGCGGATCGATACCCGTTTCAACGAACCGTATGTCTCCATTGAGTTTAACTCTGTCGGGGCCAAACGTTTTGATCAGATCACGGCCGCAAATGTTGGTAAGCGGATGGCGATTGTTCTGGATGATACGATTTATTCAGCACCGGTCATTCGCGAGCGAATTGCTGGCGGTAGTGCTCAGATTTCCGGTTCTTTTTCCTCTCAGGAAGCAACCGACCTGGCAATTATTTTGCGTGCTGGTTCATTGCCAGCCCCGGTTAAAATTATGGAAAACCGGACGGTCGGCCCATCCCTTGGGCAGGATTCTATCAACAAAGGAATCAAGTCTATTCTCGTGGGTGCAGCACTGGTGGTGCTGGCGATGATTATTTATTATCAACTCTCTGGGATTGTTGCGGTCATCGCTCTATCCCTCAACCTGGTGTTCATTGCGGCAATGCTGGCGATGTTTGGAGCCACTTTAACTCTACCGGGACTTGCTGGTGTCGTTCTAACCGTTGGTATGGCTGTTGATGCCAACGTTTTGATTTTTGAACGAATTCGTGAAGAAATACGGCTTGGTAGAGCTCCAAAACTGGCCCTTGAGTCTGGTTATGCTAAAGCTTTTATGACAATCATTGATGCAAACTTGACAACTTTGTTGGCAGCTTTAGTGCTGTTCCAGTTTGGTACTGGGCCTGTTCGTGGGTTCGCGGTCACATTATCTATTGGTATCATCGCATCATTGTTTACCGCGATTTTTGTTTCGCGGGTTATTTTTGATATTTTCTTGAAACGCCGTGAAATCAAGCGGCTGAGTATATAAGGAGGCATGACGGCATGCAGCTGATCAAGCCGGATATTAATATTGATTTTGTTGGTAAGCGAAAAATTGCGTTGTTTATCTCCATAGCATTGATTCTCATCGGTTTGGCTTCCCTGGTGATTAAGGGGGGACCAAACTACGGAATTGACTTTGCTGGTGGAACCTTGGTGCAGGTTCAATTTGCCCAACCAACCGACGCATCTGCTATTAAAAAAGCGATGCAGGGAATTGACCTTGGTAGTGTTGTAGTGCAGAGGTTTGGCGACAATCAGAATGAGTTCTTGATTCGAGTTGAACAGAGCACTGCTGAATTACAGGGTCTTTCAGTACAGATTCAGAATGCTCTGGAACAAACTTATACAAAGGGTGATGTTGATATTCGCCGTGTGGAGATGGTTGGACCTCAAGTTGGAAAAGACTTGCGCAGCAAAGGTCTGAAAGCCCTTTTTTACGCTATGCTGGGACTTCTGGCGTATATCTCCTGGCGTTTTGAGTTTCGTTTTGCCGTTGGCGCAATCATTGCGTTGGTACACGATGTGTTGATTACATTGGGGGCATTCAGTCTTTTCAACAAAGAGATTGATCTGCCAATCATTGCGGCTTTTTTGGCGATTATTGGTTACTCGTTGAATGACACCATCATTGTCTACGACCGAATCCGGGAAAATTCTGGGAAACATAATAAGGAAAGTTTCCCATTTATTGTTAATCGCAGTATTAACGAGACGTTATCTCGTACGTTGCTGACATCTGGAACGACTCTGCTGGTTGTTCTGGCTCTGTTTGTTCTGGGAGGTGGAGTCATCCACAATTTTGCTTTTGCGATGTTGGTCGGAGTCTTAATCGGGACATATTCATCAATCTTTGTGGCGAGTCCGGTGTTGATTCTCTGGGAGCAGAAAAAGAAGGTTAAAAAGAAGGTTAAATCCAAGTGAGTGTGAGGATGATGACTGCATGAAGAAAGAGACAATCCTGTTTGTTGTTATTGCCCTGGCTGCAGGTGTTTTGCTCGGGGTGGTTGTAACCAATTCAATAAAGGATTCTTCTTCTTCTCCGGCTTCGGTTCCGGCACCGGTACCGGCTGCGGCACCGGTTGTTAATCAGCAACAGCAGACAACGATACTGGAAAATATTGTCGCCAAAGAACCGGAAAATCGTAATGCCTGGATCCAGCTTGGGCATAGTTTTTTTGATTCAAATCAGCCGATGAAGGCGATAAATGCTTATGCCAAAGCCCTCGAACTCAATGGCAACGATCCCGATATCCTCACTGATCAAGGGGTGATGTATCGGCGGGTTGGTTGGTATGACAAGGCGATCAGCAACTTTGAGAAAGCGAGTGCTATTGATCCAAATCACCAGCAAAGTCTGTATAATCTAGGGATTGTTTATCGTTACGACTTACAGGATTTTGCTAAGGCTAGTGTTGTTTGGGAGCGCTTTGTCGCTATTGACCCTGGTAGCCCCGGCGCGAAACAAGTCCGTGTGGAACTGGATTTTTTGAAGACATATCCTGAAGTTCCAAAGCCAGCACAATAGTTAGAAATGTCAGGCCGGGCTTTTGTCCCGGCCTGTTTTAATTTAAGCACCGTTTTTAGATAATTCGAACTATAGAAACGCGACATGGATAGGTTGAGATGCAGCCAGTAAAACTCCGCAAGTGGAAATTACGTAGAGAGCAACCGGAAGCAACCCAGATTGCCCAATTGGTCAAGAAGCTGGATATCCAGAATCTAACCGCTCAGATTTTGATCCTCCGCGGGGTGACCACGGTGGAACAAGGAGCTGAATTCCTCCAAGCAAGTTTATCGGCTTTGCCTGATCCCGATTTGTTACCCGATATGGCTATTGCTTGTGCTCGTTTGGAGCGGGCTTTAGTGCAGGGAGAAAAGATTGCAGTTCATGGTGACTACGATGTTGATGGCATCACGGGTTGTACTCTGTTGGTTGAAACCCTCCGCACTTTAGGTGGTAAAGTTGAATACCATATTCCGCTGCGTTTGAAGGATGGCTATGGTTTATCTGCTGATGCAATGCGACAGGCGCAGGAAAATGGATGTTCGATAGTTCTATCTGTAGATTGTGGTGTTTCCGCCCAGGCTGAAGCTGAACTGGCGGCTGAGTTAGGTTTAGACCTGATAATTACCGATCATCATCAGCCTCCAGACAAACTTCCCGTTTGTCTGGCATTGATTAATCCCCACCTCCCTTTAAATCGTTTTCCCTGGGTCGATCTTGCCGGAGTAGGGGTGGCATTTTTTCTGCTGGTTGGATTACGGCGGCGGCTGCGAGAAAACGGCTATTTTGCCGCAAGGAACGAACCGGATTTGCGCCAGGGGCTCGATCTGGTTGCCCTTGGAACTATTGCCGATATTGTCCCTTTAGGCGGAGTGAATCGTATCTTGGTGCGGAGCGGTTTACAGCTTTTAGAAATGGGGAATCGACCTGGAATTGCGGCGCTAAAACGGGTTGCAGATGTTAAAAAAGTAAGCAGTGGTGTGGTTGGCTTTCGTTTGGCCCCCCGTTTAAATGCAGCAGGCCGTTTGGAAGATGCGGCTCTGGGAGTTAAGCTGCTGCTGGGTGAAGATCCACAGGATATTGATTCCTTGGCAGAGCTTCTGGATGGATTTAACCGGGAAAGACAGAAAATCGAACAGAAAACTCTGCTTGAAGCTATTGCATTGGTTGAAGAACAAAATCGACCGCAACGCTATACAATTGTCTTAGCCAGTGAAAATTGGCATTCTGGTGTTATTGGAATTGTTGCCAGCCGTCTGGTGGAGCGTTATCATCGTCCCACAATTCTGATCGCACTGGAAGATGGTCAGGGGAAAGGTTCTGCTCGTTCAATTAGTAATTTTCATCTCTATCAAGCCTTGAAAGAGAGTGCAGAATTCTTGGATGGATTTGGTGGTCACGCAATGGCTGCCGGGTTGTCAATTAAAACAGAAAATTTAGAATCTTTTTGTGCCGACTTTGAGCGGGAAGCCGCTAGCTGTCTGCAAGTTGAAGATCTTCTGCCAGTTTTGTATCATGATGGCGAAGTTGCCCTCTCCACATTGACTTTGCCCTTATTAAGGGAGTTGGAAACATTGAACCCTTATGGGGCCGGCAATCCCCAGCCCACTTTCATCAGTCGCAACTGTCAGGTTTATTCACCTCGAATCTTATCTGATAAACACTTGAAGTTCGATGTAGAACAGGAAGGTTCACGGGTTGCTTGTATCGCTTTCGGGCAAGCTGAACATTTTGACCAATTGAACGGGGAGATAGATCTGTTGTATCGTCCTTCCATCAACCAGTGGCGCAGCAAGGAATCAATTCAATTGCAAATTGTTGATTTATCTCCTTCAGAGTGTAGACACCATGACTGACCAATTAAAGCTGAAACTAGC
Organism: Desulfuromusa sp.; assembly: GCA_029933365.1. The sequence continues at coordinate 14,550 of JAOZOH010000002.1, forward strand.
GCAGTTAGCAGATAAAGACATTGGCAAAGTTATATTTGATGAATTACTTTCCCTCCACAACAGTTGGAAAATTGGTGGTATGGCCGATCTGTTTGTTGAGCCGGATAACTCTGAGCAGATAGCGGAAGTGTTACGATTTGTTCGTGAGAATGAAATTCCACTGGTTGTTATTGGACAAGGAACAAATCTCCTTTTTGATGATGCTGGAGTGCGTGGGGTTGTTTTAAAAATTGGCGCTCGGATGGCGAATATTCAAATAAATGGAAATACGATTGTCGCCGCCGGTGGCGCCTGGGTACCGCAATTGGCACGGTCATCTATGCAGGCTGGATTGAGTGGCTTGGAACATTGTATCGGTATTCCTGGAACCGTTGGTGGACTGGTGATGATGAATGGTGGCAGCCAGCGCAGAGGGATCGGTGAAAATGTTTTCAATGTCACGATTGTCGATAAAACAGGTGCAATTCAGCAGTTAACCCAAGAAGATTGTGATTTTTCCTATCGGCAGAGTGCGCTGCAAGGGACAGGTTGTGTCGTTGTCAGCGTTGAGCTGAATTGCCCTGCAGGGGATATTGGCAGAGTTCGCCACGAAATGATTGAAGATCTGCGTACCAGACGCTACAAATTTCCACGCAAACAACCTAGCTGTGGATCAGTTTTTCTTAGCAGTAAAGAAATGCATGCAACCGTCGGCCCCCCGGGGAAAATTATTGAAGATGCCGGGTTAAAAGGCCTTCGGATTGGGCAAGCTGAAGTCTCGCAGCAGCATGCCAACTTTATTGTTAATCTGGGAGGTGCAAAGTCGGCGGATGTTCTTTTGTTGATTACCCGTATCCGCCGGATCGTCAGAGAAAAAGTTGGTTTTGAGCTGGGGTGTGAAGTTCGTTATGTCAGTCCACAGGGAGTCATAAAACCAGCTCACCTTTTACGTTAGATCACCTGCGCCTGTCAGGAAAATAAAGCATCCAATTCATCAAAATCAAAGCGCACCTCGGATAGTTTTTTAATCATATCGATCTTTTCTTTGTCTTCAGCCTGTAGTTTGTACACATCTTCATTGATGGTTCGGTAAAGCATACCGGTTGTATGATTGGTTGTGCGTAAATAAGGAATATTGCTGCGGTCGATAATCTGCTGAGTGATATTGCTGATTTTGTGGACTCCTGGAATTAACATTCCGACAATTTTGTTTCGATAATCAGGAATCTGGTACATGTTTGATAGTGTCACCAGTAATTCATCCCGACTGCTGGTAACAATTAGCAACGTATCATCGCGTAGCAGTTCAGTGACTCGCTGGGTAGATGGTGCACCAATTTGCAAATGGTGAATAATTCTTTTTGTGTCACGTTTGTTCCCCAAAATTTTTAGATCAAGGATTTTTGCAACGCGGTTCAGGGTCGGATTGGCCAACACAGGTTGATAATTAAATCCACCGAGCACTTTGAAAGATTCATCGGAAAATGCTTTTTCCAGGTAGCTAAGTGTACTCTCCCGTTTTTCCGCTAAAAGCTTGTTGGGCATGATAGCGCGAACTTCAACCCCCTCTTTTTCAAAAAGGGCCTTGTTCATGTAGACGTTATCGATGACACTGCCGATTCCACCGCCGGTGATCATGAGAACTTTAGCATCCAATAGTCTGGCGATCCGGGCATTGGAAAGGTTGACGACTGATCCAACCCCTGGATGACCGGAACCTTCGATAATTATAAAATCACACTTTTTTTCCAGCGTCGCACAGGCCTGTAGTATTTTTTGTTCCAGACTGTGCGAATCTAGTTCTCCATTCAGTGCTTTGCGGGTAGAGTCAGGGTGGATTACGACCGGTGACATGTAGGGTAAGTCGCGCCCCATGCTAAAAATTTGGCAGATAAGAGCAGCATCGCTATCAACAGTGACTCCTTTATACTCAGTTACCTTGGGGCCTAATGGTTTGATAAATCCCACCCGGCCATATTTCTTTTTTGCCAGATGAACCAATGACAGGCTGGCAGTGGTTTTACCTATATTCTGCCCGGTTGCCGCAATAAAAAGTTTTTTGGCCATCTAAGGGTCTCCAGAATGTGTGTGATGTGACAGTGAAATTATCCAGAATCCAATTAATCAGCTGGTAGACCAACCTCAAGGGCAAGTTCTTCCCATCGTGGCAGGCTCCGTTCGATCATTTCATCTTCAACACAATAGGCAATCCGGAAAAATCCGGGAGCACCAAATCCAGAACCTGGTACCAGAAGGATGCGATATTTTTGTGCTATGCGGATAAATTCCATTTCATCAGCTAACGGTGATTTTGGGAAAAGGTAAAATCCACCCCCAGGCTTGACCATTTCAAAGCCAAGTTCAGTCAATTTATTGTAGAGGAGGTCTCGCTTGCGACGGTATTTCTCAACATCTACACTGACCCGTTGTAAGTTTGTTACAAGTCGCTGCATCAGTGCCGGGGCATTGACAAATCCGAGGACTCGGTTGCAGAAAATGGTTCCCTGCATAAACAGCTCAACATCAACCATGTCTGGGTTTGCAGCCAGATAGCCAATGCGGTCTCCCGGTAGAGCCAGATCCTTAGAATGTGAGGTAACAATCAGTGAATTCTGAATCGAATTAAAAATACAAGGGACTGTTTCTCCAAAACTGATTCGGGCATAAGGCTCGTCCGAAATAGCCACGATTGTGGTCCCAAATTCCTGCTCTTTTTTCTGTAATAAGTTGCCCAGAGAGTTCAGGATAGCTTCTGGATAGATGACCCCCGTTGGGTTGTTTGGGGAATTAACAATAATTGCCCGGGTTCTTGCATTGATTGCTGAATCAATAGCATCCAGATCAGGTTGAAAATTATCTTTGGTGATCACCTCTACGGGGATGCCACCCTGATTATCAATATAGAATTTGTATTCGACAAAATAAGGGGTGAGTATAATGACTTCGTCTCCTGGATTCAGTAAAGTTTTCAGGACGACATTCAGGGCTGCACCAGCCCCACAGGTCATGACAATATGGTCTTTTGTGATTTTGTTGCCACATTTTTCTGCAATGACTTCAGCAACAGCAGCCCGGGTTTCATCATAACCGGCATTGTTCATATAACGATGCATTCCCGGTTTTGGGTTCGCAGCAATCTTTTTTAACTCTTGATGGAGTTCTTCTGGGGGTTCCATGGTGGGATTGCCGAGGGTGAAATCAAAAATATTTTCATCGCCATATTGTTCTTTTAATGCAGCACCCTCCTCAAACATTTTGCGAATCCAGGAGGCCTTTTTGATATGCTCTTTAATTTGTGTTGCGACAGGCATAGAGAGAGTCCTTTATACAGAATTGGTTACATGGATTTGAAGCTGGAAGTTTAACCGCGCTAAACTTGGTGGTCAAGGTCGTTTTCGCCGGATTTGCGGGTTGTTACAAAATTGATTTTTACTGCCGGTTAAGCTACATTCCTGCATCTAAAGATTTTTTGCGAATTTATCTTTTTTAGAAAGTTATTTTTATGAAAAACGGTGATTTAAATGATCTGCGACAACAGATTGACCTGATTGATAACCAGATTCTGGATCTCCTTAATCAGCGGGCTAATGTAGCTATTGCTGTAGGTAAGGCCAAGGAAGGGAGTGAGAAATCATTCTATGTGCCGAGCCGGGAAAAAGCAATTTACGAACGGTTAACCGCAAAAAATCCTGGTCCATTCCCCAATGAAGCGGTTTGTAAGGTTTTTCGTGAGATTATTTCGGCTTCCTTAAATATGGAAATGCCGATGCAAGTGGCCTTTTTGGGTCCCCAATCGACATTTACCCACATGGCGGCAATGTTGCAATTCGGTTTGTCTGCACAGCTGGTTCCTTTGAAGAGTATTCCAGCTGTTTTTGAAGAGGTTGAACGGGGGCGGGCTCAATATGGAGTGGTTCCGGTTGAAAACTCAACCGAGGGCGTTGTCAATCACACTCTGGATATGTTTTTTGAGTCCGAACTACAGATGATTGCTGAGATTATGCTGGAAATTTCTCATAACCTCCTTTCAAAGTCGGGTGATATCGGGCAGATCAAGAAAATTGTTTCCCATCCGCAACCTTTAGCGCAGTGCCGACACTGGCTTGAAACCAATATGCCAGATATGCCATTACTTGATGTGGCCAGTACTGCCGCCGCTGCCCAAATGGCTGCCGAAGATGGATCTGTGGCAGCGATTGCCAGTCATGCAGCGGCAGTTCAATATAACCTGCAAGTTGTTAAAGCTAAAATTGAAGACAACCCGCATAACTTTACCCGGTTTCTGGTGATCGGTAAGAAAACTCCAGAAAAGAGTGGAGCAGACAAAACTTCAATCATGTTCAGTGTCAAGGATGAACCGGGAATTCTCTATCGCATGCTTGAGCCATTCAGTAAGCGCGGGATCAATCTGGCCAAGATTGAGAGTCGGCCGATGAAGCAGAAAGCCTGGGAGTATATTTTCTTCCTTGATTTGATCGGCCATGTTGATGATCTGGAAATTTCGGCTGCGGTCGAGGAATTGCGTAGCCATTGCCATTTTCTCAAGATTCTTGGTTCCTACCCGATAGCCCGAAATGAAAGTTCAATGGGGGATAGCGCTCATGTCTGACAATATTTTGATTCCCCGTTTAGCGATTATGGGTGTTGGCTTGATCGGCGGGTCGCTCGCTCTGGCTCTGAAGGGAGCTGGCGCTGTTGGTGATGTTGTTGGTTGCGGGCGGGGAAAACCAAATCTGGAGAAAGCCATTGAACTTGGGGTGATCGATTCTTATTGCCGTGATCCCCGTGAAGCCGTTGAAAATGCTGATGTCATCTTTCTGGCTACACCGGTTAAAACACTGGGAACTGTTACACAGCAGTGCCTGCCCGGTTTAAAGCCTGGAGCAATCATTACCGATGGGGGCAGTGTAAAAGGAGGGGTGGCCAGAACGATTGAACCGATGCTGCCAAAAGGGAACCATTTTGTTCCGGGACATCCGATTGCCGGTACTGAGAACAGTGGTGTTGAGGCGGCATTTTCAAGTCTCTATCACGGTAAACGGTGTATTTTGACACCAACAGAAAATACTGATCCACAAGCCCTTGAACTGGTCGAACAGATGTGGCGAACAGTCGGCAGTGATGTGGTACGAATGCCGTTGGAAAAGCACGATAAGATTCTCGCTGCAATTAGTCATCTGCCGCATATGGTCGCTTATTCCTTGGTTAATGCGGTTGGATCCTATGATCATTATGAAGAGAATATCCTTGAATATTCGGCTGGAGGGTTTCGGGATTTTACCCGGATAGCATCTTCCGATCCAACCATGTGGCGGGATATCGCGGAAACCAATCGTGATGCTTTACTGGAAATGATAGAGCAGTTTGAGAACTCTCTTGCTGAATTGAAAGCAGATATTGCCGAGGGGAATGGGGAAAAATTGTTTGAGTTTTTCCTACGATCCAAACAACTTCGGGATGCAATTCTGTAAACTATTCGTAGCAGTCCAGCAAAAACAGGACTGTCCCCGTATGGGGGCTGTCCCAAGCTTTTGTGGTGTTAACCACTGCCATTCCATAGCCCGTAAACACTGGGGACAGTCCCGCGTTTACTAATTCAAGGATAATTATTCTGATGCATAAAATAGAATCCAGAACCATTGTGCCTGCTACGGGCTTGCGTGGGGAATTTGTTGTTCCCGGGGATAAATCAATTTCTCATCGTGCCATCATGTTTGCTTCTCTTGCCGAGGGGGAAAGCCGAATCCGGGGGCTTTTACGTGGAGAAGATTGCCTGTCAACACTGAAAGCTTTTCAAAGTTTGGGAATTGATGTTGTTGAAAAAGCTGATGATGAATTGATAGTCCACGGCTATGGGCTGGGTGGCTTGCAGGAACCAACCGATGTGGTCGATTGTGGCAACTCGGGCACTACAATGCGCCTGATGAGTGGAATCCTGGCAGCACAGCCGTTTTTTTCGGTATTAACCGGGGATCAATATCTGCGTAAAAGACCGATGGGGAGAATCATTAATCCATTAACAGCAATGGGGGCAAAAATCCTTGGGAGAGATGATAATTCCAAGGCGCCACTGGCAATTGATGGAGGTGGGTTGCATTCCACGGAATATCATTCACCGATTGCGAGTGCCCAGGTGAAGTCGGCACTGCTCCTTGCTGGTATGCAGGTCGAAGGGACAACCACGGTTTGTGAACCGCACCTGTCACGGGATCATAGTGAACGGATGTTACGTTATTTCGGGGCGGATCTGGAATCTTTTTCCGGAGGGGCCAGAGTGACAGGACGGGTCCAGTTAGAAGGGCGTGATGTTGAAATTCCGGGTGATATTTCATCGGCAGCCTTTTTTCTGGTCGCTGGGTTGATTGTCCCCGATTCTGAACTGTTGCTGAAAAACGTCGGAGTGAACCCGACCCGGTGCGGTATTATCGATATTTTACAACAGATGGGTGGCTCTATCGAACTGATAAACCGGCGCGAACTCTCAGGTGAGCCGGTTGCTGATCTGTTGGTCAAAAGTAGTGACTTGTGTGGTATTGAAATTGGTGGGAATCTGATCCCTAGAGCCATCGATGAATTTCCAGTTGTCAGTGTGGCCGCAGCTTTTGCTGAGGGGGTGACAACAATTCATGACGCTAAAGAACTACGCGTTAAAGAAACTGATCGCATTGCTGCCATGTGTGAAAGCTTGGGAGCAATGGGAGCAGAAATAGAACCGTTGGATGATGGAATGCGGATTGTTGGTGGGAAAACCTTGCGTGGTGGAAAAGTCAACTCGTTCGGCGATCATCGAATTGCCATGAGCATGGCGATTGCGGCGTTGGGTTCTGCAACAGAGGTCGAAATTAAAGATACCTCTTGCACCGAAACTTCATTTCCAGGTTTCTGGGATTTGTTAACTTTGATATCCAAGGATAACTTAAGTTGAATAAAAAACTGATTATCGCAATTGATGGTCCGTCTGGTGCGGGGAAAAGTACTTTAAGTAAAGCACTGGCGAAAAAGCTTGGCTACTTGAATATCGATACTGGGGCGATGTACCGTTCCGTTGCATTTCTAGCTAAGCAACAGGGAATAGATGCTTATAACAATGCAGATTTAAGGGAACTCTGTGCCAATCTAACTATTGAGTTTGTGCGTAGTAATGGAAATGAGCGGGTCCTGGCCAATGGCGCGGATATTTCGGCGGAGATACGCTCACCAGAGGTCAGTTTGTTGACCGCTCAGGTGGCTGCCAGTCCTGCTGTGCGCGAAGCGCTGGTGCGACTCCAGCGTGAAATGGGGGAAGACGGTGGTGTTGTCCTTGAGGGACGGGATATCGGCACATTTGTATTTCCCTATGCAGATGTTAAGTTCTTTCTCTCTGCAACAGCGGCAGAGAGAGGCCGTCGCCGCTATGAAGAATTGTTGCTTAAGGGAATTGATGTTGACCTGCAACAAACCATTGCTGAGGTTGAAGCTCGTGATGCGGCGGATACGGCTCGATCTCTTGCTCCGCTGATGCAGGCAGACGATGCAGTGCTTGTCGATTCTACGCGGTTATCAATAGATGACGTTCTTCAAGAAATGTTGCTCGTTGTTAAAGATAGAGAAGCAAACTTGCTGTCTAAAAAGAGAATAACTACTTGATAAATATTGGTTTGTTTTTTCTTGAGGGCTGTGCTAACTTGCGCAGTCTCAATTTGAGCTCGCCGTCGAGAGGCGTCGGGAAATTCGCAAGGGGGTCACATCTCCAATGGTAGAAGATAAAGACATGCAAGACGAAGAAGAAATGGAATTAGAAGAGGGCGAGGAAAGCTTTGAGGAACTGCTGAAGGATTATGAACAGGGCGGTTTGGAACTAAAGCGCAACGATGTCGTGCAAGGAACAATTGTGCAGGTTAATCCTGACTCGGTTGTTGTCGACGTTGGTTACAAGTCGGAGGGTGTTATATCCCTGCGTGAGTTTGCCGATGAAAAAGGGGAGATAAACGTTAAAGTTGGTGATGTTTATGATGTCCTGTTTGGCGGCGGCGAAAGTGACAGTGGTCTGATTGTCCTTTCGAAAGAGAAAGCTGATCGGCAGAAAATCTGGAATTCTCTTGAAGAGGATGCCGTGGTTGAGGGTCGGATTATCAGTCGTATCAAGGGCGGTTTGTCTGTTGATATCGGCGTTAATGCGTTCTTGCCAGGATCTCAGGTGGATCTGCGCCCCGTTCGGAACCTTGATAAGGTGATCGGGCAAAGCTTTGATTTCAAGATCATTAAACTGAACAAAAGACGTGGCAACATTGTCCTGTCGCGGCGAGTTCTGCTTGAAACAGAGAGAGAATCTCAACGCACTGATACCTTGACAACGTTGGAAGAAAATCAGGTTGTTGAGGGTATTGTTAAGAACCTGACTGATTATGGTGCATTTATTGACCTTGGCGGTATTGATGGTTTGTTGCATATCACCGATATGTCTTGGGGACGCGTCAAGCATCCATCTGACATTTTGGCCGTTGGTGACAAGATTAATGTCAAGGTTCTCAAATTTGATAAAGAGAAAGAACGTGTCTCTCTGGGTCTTAAGCAGATTGCTCCTGATCCATGGTTGGATGTTCAGAACAAGTATCCAATTGAGACCAAGGTGACTGGTAAAGTTGTCAGCTTGACCGATTATGGTGCATTTATTGAGTTGGAAGAAGGCGTTGAAGGCTTGATTCATGTTTCTGAAATGAGCTGGACCAAGCGGGTTAAACATCCCAATAAAGTTCTCTCAATCGGTGATGATGTTGAATCCGTTGTGTTGGCACTCGATACCGACAACCGCCGTATCTCTCTCGGATTGAAACAGATCGAGCCGAACCCCTGGGATGTTATCGGTGAGAAGTTCCCGATTGGTACAATTATTGAGGGTCAGGTTAAAAATATTACTGATTTCGGCATCTTCGTTGGCGTCGATGAGGGGATAGACGGTCTGGTTCACATCTCCGATCTTTCTTGGACCAAACGGATCAAGCATCCTTCGGAAGCCTATAAAAAGGGCGATCTGGTCAAGGCCGTTGTGCTGAATATTGACCGTGATAATGAGCGCTTCTCCCTTGGCTTGAAGCAACTGAATACTGACCCATGGGAAACTGTACCAACACGCTACGCTCGTGGAACTATAGTCCACGGCAAGGTGACTTCGGTGACCGATTTCGGTATCTTTATTGAGCTGGAAGAGGGCATTGAAGGTTTGATCCACGTTTCTGAATTGAGCAAGGAAAAGATCGACAGTCCAAAAGATTTTGCCGAAGTTGGCACTGAACTGGAAGCTGCGGTTCTACAGGTTGATACAGTAGATCGGAAAATTGCTCTGTCGGTCAAAAATCTTGATGTGCAGAAAGAAAAAGCAGAAGTTAACGAATTTATGGGCGCACAAAAAACAGCAACATCAAATCTTGGTGATTTGCTGAAAGGTGCCATGGATCGTAAGTCTGACGATTAGCTTGTTGTTAAACCTTAATTGGGGCTCTTGTTAACGCAGGAGCCCCTTTTTTATTGGCTGAAATGAAAAAACGTCCTTTTTTAATAGCATCCCTTACTGTTGCTAGCATTTTTATATTTTTTTTGTTGGTTATTTTTACTGCAGGGATGTTTCGTAGTGGTTCTGTTGTCGTATCTGTCGGTGATAAACTTGGTGTTCTTGAAGTTGAAGGCCCCATCGTTGATGCACGGCGGATGATTGAGCAGATTAAAGAATTCCGGGATCACAGTAATATTAAAGCCGTTGTCCTGCGGATTGATTCTCCTGGGGGTGGCGTTGGCCCATCGCAAGAGATTTATGCCGAACTTCTGCGCCTAGCTGAAGAGAAGCCACTGGTTGTTTCAATGGGTTCAGTTGCCGCTTCAGGGGGATATTATCTGGCAGTTGCAGGTGAACGCATATTTGCGAATCCTGGCACAATTACGGGGAGCATTGGCGTTATCATGTCTTTTCCCAACTATCAGGAGTTGATGGGGAAGGTCGGGATTCAGACTGAAGTTGTTAAAAGTGGACGGTTTAAAGATATTGGTTCAGCAACTCGAACATTTTCTGAAGCAGATCGAGGCTTGCTGCAGGAGATGATTGACGATGTTCATCAGCAGTTTGTCGAAGCTATCAGTGTTGGACGGCATATGCCAGTTGATAGACTTCAACCTTTTGTGGATGGTCGAATTTTTACTGGTCGTCAAGCTAAGGAGGTTGGTTTGATTGACGAACTTGGTACTCTAAGCGATGCAATCAAATATGCTGCTTCCGTTGCAGGCATTGATGATGACCCAGATTTGGTTTATCCTGAACCTGAGAAAATAAATTTAATCGACCGATATTTGCAAAGTGCTGTGAGTCGCTACCTTGGAGTCAATCTCAAAATAAATAAAACGATCGGTCCGCAGTATCTTTGGAATGGCTATTGATGGTGTGTGTTGCAAAGAGGTTCTACTCTGGTGTTGTAGAATGAGATTGTGCTTAACTATTGGATAGTTTGGTTGAATCGTAACTCATTATGATTTATGAAATGTGTGGAAGGTTAAGATGACAAAAAGTGAATTAATTGAGCAGCTTACAGATGGGCATGAACTTCTTAATAAAAAAGATGCCGAAATGGTCATAAATTTAATTTTTGGCGGGATTGGTACTGCACTTGCCCAAGGGGAGAGGGTCGAAATTCGAGGGTTTGGCTCATTTTCAGTGCGGGAGCGGGATGCTCGTGAAGCAAGGAATCCCAAAAGTGGTGAAGTGGTTGAGATTCCATCACGGAAAACCCCCTTTTTTAAGACTGGTAAGGAGCTTCGTGAGCGGGTTGACGAGTAGTTTTGTGTGAACAATGGAGAGAGAAAAGAAAAAGGCTCTGAAATTATCTCAGAGCCTTTTTTATGAATTGTTCTCCGGGATGCCGGTGCGACTCTGTACGGATGACCTGAAGAAAAAGTTTGTCTACGGAAAAAATTTTAGGCGTCCTGCTCGTGGGCAGGCGTGCTCACCATCTCTTCACGCACTGACAGGTCAGTAAAAACGTTGGTCAAGGGATTAGAACCACCCCATGCACCCCAGAAATTCAAAGATCTTATTTGTAGGTGTATAGTAACAATTTCACGATCTAAGTCAAGTATAAAATTAAATAATATAAATACTATATCTTAATATACGGACATCTGAACCTATGAAGTGGACAATCCACCGTTTACAGGTAACGTCTGAAATGTCTCGTCAGAGGCTTGATCAATACATGTCTCAATCATCAATTGACTTATCCCGAACTCAGGCAAAGAAAATTATTGATCTTGGTGGGGTTCATATTAATGGTAGAAGGATCAGGAGTTGTTCTACCACAGTTCATCGTGGTGATTCGGTAGAGGTGTATATTGATCAGTTACCGTTAGACCCGTATCGGCTAACCGAACAAGATATATTGTTTCAGGATCAATATATTATTGCTATAAATAAGCCAGCGTTAGTCGATACCCAGCCAACCCATGCGCGTTTCAAGGGGACTCTGTATGAAGCCCTGCAATGGCACTTGAAGGATCCGTTTAGACCACACCTGAAAGCGAATATTGGAATGGTTCAGCGTTTGGATCGAGGGACGTCCGGGATTATTGTTTTTTCTATTCATCCTCGGGCACATAAGGAGATGACGCGGATTTTTCTGGAACATGATATCAAGAAGGAATATCTTGCCCTGGTGCAAGGAGAACCGGAACAAAATCAGGGAGAAATTAGGTCTTTTCTAGCTCGGTCACGTAAGGAAAATCGGGTTAAATCGGTTGAAAAGGGTGGTAAGGAAGCTATTACCAGATTCCAGGTGCTGGAAAAACTGGTTAATTATTCATTGTTGAACGTTGAAATATTAACAGGTCGTTCCCATCAGATCCGTACCCATATGTCAGAGCAGAATTGTCCGTTAGTGGGTGACGAGCGCTACGGTGGGATTTCATTTGTCACGGGAATGAAAATATTACGACCATTTCTCCATGCTGAAAAACTCACTTTTCAGCACCCTGTACTGAACAAGACTCTGGACTTTACAGCTCCAGTACCGGAAGATATGCTGACAGTTATAAACGAGCTGAGGAAAAATATTGCATGATATTTCCACATATTGATCCAGTTATTTTCAGCATTGGTCCGCTTGCAGTCCGCTGGTATGGGATGATGTATCTATTGGGTTTTGCCGGTGGCTATTTCATGATGTGTCATGTCGCCAAGCTACGTGAAATGCCAATAAATAAAGATACTATTTCTGATCTACTGTTCTATGCGGTTCTGGGTGTGGTGATTGGCGGACGTCTTGGCTACACTCTGTTTTATAATGCCAAGTACTATTTAAGCCATCCTCTGGAAATCTTTTATGTCTGGGAAGGGGGGATGAGCTTTCATGGTGGACTCCTTGGAGTATTGCTTGTCCTGTTCCTGTTTTGTCGTCGACGTGAATTACCTCTTTTGTTGGTTGGTGATTTAGCTGTTTCTGCCGTCCCGATTGGGCTTGGGTTTGGAAGAATTGGTAATTTTATTAATGCCGAACTCTGGGGGAGGGTGACTGATCATCCCTGGGGAATTGTCTTCCCTGGTGGCGGTTCAATGCCACGCCATCCCAGCCAACTCTATGAAGCGGGTCTTGAGGGCTTGGTGTTATTTATTATTATTTATCTGCTGCATCGTTTCGGGGTGTGTCGCGGTATTCCCGCTTTCAGTTTTATCTTTTTGTATGGCACATTTCGTTTTTTGATTGAATTTGTTCGTCAGCCGGATAGTCAGCTCGGGTTTCTTTGGGGAGGGGCAACTATGGGGCAGCTGCTTTCTCTACCGATGGTTCTATTTGGGCTGGGCGGATTGTTCTATGTGCTAAAGAAGAGAGACTCATGAGCCAGATAGAAGCGGTTATTTTCGATTGTGATGGGGTGATGTTTGAAAGTCGCCGGGCAAATCTGGCCTATTATAATCGAATTTTGGAAGAATTTTCCTACCCTCCGGTCTCCACTGAGCAAAAAGAGCTGGTACAAATGTGTCATACTGCCAGTTCCCCAGTCGTCTTAGCAAACCTTTTACGCAAGGAAGATTTATCCTCAGCACTTATTTTTTCAGCAACTTTGGACTATCGGGAATTTATTCCACATATGGAACCGAAGTCTGATTTAATCGAGCTTTTAGAACAGCTCCTCGATTACTACCCCATGGCTATCGCAACCAATCGTGGCCAAAGTATATTGGCGATTCTTGATCATTTTAACCTGCATAGTTATTTTTCAGTGGTTGTCACAAGTCATGATGTTGAGCATCCCAAGCCTGCTCCAGATATGTTGTTTTTGGCTGCAGAATCACTCAATATTAAACCTGAAAATTGTTTGTTCATTGGTGATTCCGAACTGGATAAGCTTGCGGCTACTGAGGCAAATATGCAATTTGCCAGTTATGGCAGGGAGGTTTCAGGGGTGATTTCATTATTGAATCATTTGGAATTACTTGACTATCTATAATTTTTGACTTCTTTACCTTGGAGCTTATTCAAAAGTAAAAAGCTGAACATAACAACAGCAAACATATTAATGCCAAAAGCAGATATCTCATTTGGCAGGCCGGTTTGAATCTGGCAGTAGCCTCCGAAAAGAAAATTGAAACTAAAGTGAGTCATCCCTTCCACTAAGCTGATTCTGATACCAGCTAATACCCCAGAAATGAACGAATAATAGAGTCCGGCCAGGGCAAAATAGGGGATTTGCAGCAGTTGAATAATCAGGGAGAGGTTTAATCCTGCGGTCTTTTGTCTGAATAACAGAATGCCAGCAATGATGCTGATAATAAATGGAACAAGATATATCAACAGAAACAGCAGAAACTTAAAGTTATCCAGGACGTTCGCCATCCGGTAAATCATAATAGAAAGTCCCCAGATGCCTCCAATAATTTCCAGGATAGCAATAAATCGCAGCAACAATCGGTTCAAAATAATTCCTTTTATATCCAAACCAGACTAAAAAATCCCCGGCAGCGAAAGCTGCCGGGGCACATGAGAGGAGAGATGATCTTCTCAGGGAATGTATTAATTATTTCTTGGTTATAGGAGCATGTTTTGCCATGTTTTTAAGCATCTCGTTCATCTTGTCCTGGTGTTCTTTTGGATTCAGCATCCCTTCTTTGCTGACTTTCTCCCAGAGCTCAACTTCACTCATATTCTGGTGACAACCCATACAGGTGTTCGTACGTAAGAACGTATCGAGTTCCTTTTTGTTGAAAGCACGGCTAAGAGGCCAGTGGCTGCCAACTGTTGCCAACTGGGTTCCATCACGTGTGACAATTTGCGACCAGTCAAAGTCCAGCTTTGGAATGGCTTGGATTTGGACACTGTGTTTGCCTGGAATAATCTCCCCAGTTTGTGCGTCGAGCAAATCTGCGACGTAGTTTTCGTGCTGTTTGGTGCCGAATGTTCCATTACCCAGACCAAGACCTGCTACCTTGGTGTTGCTGTGACAGCTTTCGCAGGTTCTTGCTTTACGCTGGGCGGTATGTGGTTGTACCGGAGCCATGTCGATTGCCAATGGAACATGTTCCTGTCCCACATACTTGGCCTCATCGGGAGCATCAGCAATCATGTTATTAATAATAACCTTGCCGGTATCATCGACGACCGTGTAAGTCACTTGACAGCCCGGCATGAGCGGACTGACCTTGCCTTCACCGCCGACGCCAAGAACCGGATCTTCCCAGCGCAGATAGGAGCGACTTTCCATCGATTTGCCAGCCACAAATGTACCACCAGTGCCCAGTTTCGATTCTGCGGTCTGACCTTGGGAATCGTGGTTGTTACCCGAAGCGATCCAGTCTGTTGCCCCTTTTTGCTTGCCGTCTTTACTGCTGTAGTCAACCTTCACGTGACAACCGTAACACTGCGGTGCCCAGGAGGCATGACAGGTGTAACATTCCAATTTTTCGATGTGGCCACTGATGGAGTCCATAGCAACTTTAGCGGATGGATCTTTCCATGTGTCTGCTTTATTGATCGCTTTGAGTCCTGCGACCTCAAAATCGTTTCCGGTTGCCGAATGAACGATAACCTTGTTGCCACGCCGGATGACATTACCTATGGGGTTGCCGCGGGTTGACAGGATAAAGCCGTCTTCAGCATCATAGGGATACCCGAACTGTTGACCGGTAATCATCAGTTTTTCGGCGACACCACGTGGCTTAGTCATCTCTTTGCGACCAAATTCGTCACCGTAGCCGAGAGGCAGTTCCCAAGGATATTTCTTCGGGGTACCATGACAATCGGTACACTCGATTTCAACTTGACCCATCGTGGTGCCATGGATATTGCCGTCACCATGCATGTCGATACTGGTATGGCAATCCTGACAGAGCAATCCCCCTTCAGGGTTGCCTTTACGGCTTTGCTGCTGGTGGTGCAGGTCATCGGAAATGAACATGTACTTTTTGGTGTGTAGTTTAGGTTGTTTTCCTCCTGCTTCATTATATGGAGACCCGTAGGGAAACTCCATCAACCCCTGATAAGAAACACCAATCCGCTTGCCTCGGTTGTGACAGGAGTTACAGGTCTCTACCGGGATACCGTCAGTTTTACGATTGCCAGCAATCCGGTGCTTGAGCATATGCCCCGCCTCATCTTTTTTAATGCTCTTATCATTGCCTTCATAGAAACCATCATTGCTATAGAGAATATGACAGGCCGAGCAACCCATTCCGCGGTAATCACCGCGCTTTTCCCGACCACGGACACCGATATGACAGCGGTTGCAGTCGGTGCGCTGATAAGTCATGGCAGCTAATTTAGGATCCGCCTTGACCTCATCAACAGTTGGGTTCGGCATTTGTTTCAAGCTTTTCGGGTACTGCTTTGGATACATGGCGATCTGGTCCTTCATGTAGGCTTTGTATTCCTTAGTGCCGACAATCGGTACCTGAGAATCTACATCTTCTACATCGTAGTTCCCGTAGGGGTTTTTAAATTCAGCGGTCTCTTCAATCCCCCAAGTATGCAAGTTACCAGAAATTTTCCCCGATTCTGTATTCATTAGAGAGAGTTCTGCACGATAGCCGTAGCCAACGTGGCAGGCGCCACAGGTATTTTCCGCAATCCAGATCGAACCGGGATCGGGATAATATTCTTTGGGGCCAGGTGCCATCCGTAATGTTGCCGGAATTCCCTTATGGGCTTCTTCTTTTTTTGTTGCTGTCGGATTTCCGCCGTGGCACATAACGCAACCATCGGGATCTCCATGCATCTGCCCGTTCATTTTGAGCTGCTGAGCCATCGGCAGGTCTGCCGGCACAATTTCTTCTATTCCGGCGTGGCAGTCGGTGGTTGTACATCCACCAGTCCAATCAGCGGCATATGCCATTGAACTCAAGAAGAATGTGGCCACACTGGCCATTGTTAACAACGTCAACATTTTTTTAAGCACGATTACCTCCCTTTCACTGTACAAGTAATGATTTGTTCCCATCTGAGCTTATCTAACCTGGTTCAGAAGAGAACACTTCTTATTCAGGGCAACAATTAATTACTATTCTTTCTGTGGCAGAGTTGCCCATTGATAATCGGGACTGCAACTTTTAGTAGCGCCGTATAAATCAACAGTCCGAAAGCCAGAATGCCGAAACAGACAGTTAATTCATTGAGTGTGGGTTGATACTGAACAAAATCACCAAGGGGTGTTGGAATAAAACCTGAAATAACAAAACCAAGCCCTTTTTCAACCCAGATACCGACAACAATCATCACACAAGCAACATTCAAAAACCGCGGGTTCTCTCGAACCGGCAAGAGTAAAATAATTGCAGCAATGATATTCAGAATAACGGCAGACCAGATCCAGGGAGCCAGGACACTTTTTCCATGGAATCCAAGCAAAAAACTCAGGTGAATGGAATGTTCTGAACCGGAGTAGAGCTCAGTAAATAATTCTGATCCAAACAGTAGCAGGTTGACCAGTAAACTAACGGTTACAATGACCCGAATTTTGGCGATAACATCTTTATGAATTGAGCAGCACTTGAAATGTTCCATGATTTTGAAGACCAGAATAATAAATGCTGGGCCGGCAGAAAATGCTGATGCGAGGAAACGGGGTGCTATCAACCCGCTGTGCCAGAAAGGTCTGGCGGCCAACCCCTGAAATAGGAATGCGGTGATGGTGTGAATCAGAGGAGCCCAGGCGATAGCAAGAAAAACTATTGGGACATAATGGCGTGCTACCAGTTTTTGCCCTTTATATTTTTTGTAGAGCACATAACCGCACACATAGATATTGAGAAGCAGGTAGCCGTTTAAAACCAGCACATCCCAGGTTAGCAGTGACATTGGCCAGTTGAAGACGCCGATGACAGGAAACATATGCCAGAGACGGTCAGGACGACCAATGTCGGCAGTGATAAAGAGGAGACACATAATCAGAGCGGCCACCGCCCAGAGCTCGGTAAAAATAACAACTTTGTGGATTTCTTCGTCTTTAAAAACATAGGCCGGAATAACCATCATGACCGCTGCTGCCGCCATACCGACTAAAAAGGCGAAGTTGGAAATATAGAGCCCCCAGGAAACCTCATCTCCCATGCCGGTTGTGTACAAGCCATGAGCCAATTGTCGACTGAAGGCATTGAGTCCGAGCATGCTGATGGCAATCAGTGCAAACATCCAGAGGGCATAGGTCCGATTGCCGATCAGAACCGTTCTTGCCAGATTACTAATAACTCCAGGGGAACCTTTATTCATTGCTTAGCCCTTTTGACGGTTGTTGACAGATACAAACTGCTTTCAGCCAACTATTTAGCAAAGGTGTAATAAAATTTTGGTAAAGTACTGGCTTCTTGTTTGAGGACAAAGACCCGTTCTTGTTCAATGATTTTGCGTACTTCACTTTCTGGATCTCTGAGGTTGCCAAATTTACGGGACCCAGTCGGGCATACTTCCATACAGGCTGGATATTCTCCACGCCGGGTTTTATGCAGACAGAAAGTACATTTTTCCATAACACCCATGTAGCGGGGGCGGTTGGAGAGATAACCCATGTCGGGGTTCAGATCTTCGGCAGGAATCTGGGGTTTGGCAAAATTGAAACGTCTTGCATGGTAAGGACAAGCGGCTTCACAATAGCGACAACCTATGCACCAATTGTAATCAATAACAACAATGCCATCTTTTTCTTTCCAGGTGGCTTTTACCGGACAAACTTCAATACACTTAGGTTCACGACATTGCTGACAGGCGACCGGCATATAAAAGAAATCTTCACTGGACGCCTCTTTTTCAGGGTAGTCATGACTTGATGTCTCCAGGTTGACCGTACCCTGTTTCATCTTCAAGACTCTGATGTACTGTTTCTGTGGGCTCCGAGACTGATTGTTTTCTTCCATGCAGGCATAAACACATTTTCGGCAACCGATACAGCGTCCAAGGTTGAGAACGTAGGCAAACTCGACCCCATCGATGGGTTGAGGGTCAGCGATTGTTGCTGAAACACCATATTGTTTGTCTATCCGCGCTTCGAGTTTGGCAAAGATTTCTTTTTTGTCATCATCGCTTAGTTGTTTGTAATGTTTTTGGATGAAATCATCCGTGGGTGGAACCTCCTCTGCATTGAGGAGAGGAGAGAGCGACACCGCAGTAGCAGCCGACAGGCAGGCTGCCCCAGCAAGGAAATATCGACGGCTGATGGTTGGTTCCTGCTGGACCTCGTTCTTTAACTCATTGTTTCTTTTTTCTTCCGTACTCATCAGAATCTCTCCTGGACAGATTCAGTCAAATATGCCGACTTGGGGTCATCATCAGAATGTCTGGTTTTGCGGAGTGTTTTTTGCGGCCAGGTTGGTGCCGGAGCGGCAATCTTGTATTTGAACTTTGGTGAATGTGGGTCGTGACATTCGGTGCAAGTGAAATTGACAGGCTCTTCGCCGTCCTTGAGCAACCAGCTTCCCTGTCTCAGACCATGGGTTCCAGCCAACCAATCACGAACAATAATACCGTGACAACGGGCACAGAGTTTGTCAGGGTTCGCAAATCGGACTCTGCTTTCACCATCACCAGCAAGGCTGTCACGATCATAAATATGATGACAGTTATAACAACGATCATTAACACCATGATCCAGTTTGACAGTAGGATGGGCAAACTGAGGACGAATCACATTCGGGTCTGGAACTTGGACACTGTGACAGATGAAACAATTTCCTGGCATCACAGTATTTACCAGAATTTCGCCACGTGCTGTTTCTGGTGTGTACCATTCAGCGTTGAGTGGAACAGGGTCGGGAATTTCAGGTCTATTATCCCCCCAGAAAAGGAAAATAAGAATAAGAATGACAGCTCCGGGGAGCAGAACTTTTTTCCAGAACTCACCGCTGTCAAAAAAAGTCTTTTTCTCTTTATTTTCCATTGAACAATCTCTCCTGAATCAAAGGTTACAAATTTTTGGTTCTTCAATTGCAGTTATGAACAATAAAGCTTAAAAGCAGAAAGTGTGCCACAAGTTAAACTACTAGATATCAGCAGGTTGGGAATTTTATATTTGCCTGCTGGTACAAAATAAACCACATAACTGGTTCATATGTGATCATCTGTGTGGTATTATTCTCACCAGCTGAAGCTGTACCAGTTATCATATTAATTGATTTGTCCCCCCGAAAGGACATGGATAGATGCGGATTCCACAAATTACGTTATCGATCCGAAGAAAAATGTTGATTGCATTTCTGAGCTTGGCCCTGGGACCAATTCTATTTCTGGGGAATCTTTCACTACAGCGCATGGAAAAATCCCTGCGCGCACAGATTGCCCAAGGATTACAAGCAGAAGCGGTCACTGCAGGAAATTCAATTGAAGGCTACCTGAATGGGGTCAGAAGAGACGTTCGCTCCCTCGCCCGCTTTTTGCAGCGACGCCTCAAGGAAGATATGAACGCTGATCAATGGGCATTGATTCAAAATGAATTTCTTGCTGCAATTATGGTGGAAAAAGATTACTACCAGATCCGCTTTATCACAGCAGATGGCCATGAGCAATTGCGTATCAACAATATCGATGGAAAAGCGGTTCTGGTACCAGAATCAGAATTGCAGGACAAAGCTAGTCGCTACTACATTAAAGAAGCTTTTCAACGTGCTGCAGATGGGACGTACGTTTCGCATCTTGATCTCAATATGGAATTTGGACAGATTGAGAAACCTAACCGTTTAGTTGTCCGGGTCGCAGCCCCAATTATTGCCCCAACCGGGGCAACGGCGGGACTGGTTATCATTAACGTCTTTGGCGAAAAATTGCTTTCCTCTCTCAAATATTTGCTCAATGTAGACGGGACCCGACTTCTGTTATTAAACCAGAACCATCAATTTATCAAGATGGACAGTCATGTTGGCAAGGTAACTTTTCTGAGTGCTGATACCTCTGAGCTTGCTAACTTCCAGCAAATTATCCCCTTGCTTCCCAAGCCTGACGAACTGCCGATCGTAGCAGCGGTTCAATCTGATATTTTGGCCATTGCATCTGTCAGTGCTGGCCCTGGACGCCTTTGGTATCTGGCCATAGCTTATCCGCAGAAATATCTCTATACAGAGCTAAACCAGCTGAAAAAAACCTATATACTCTCTTTTTTACTGCTTGCCCTGCTGGCCACCGCTCTGGCAATTCTTGCTGCTCGGCGTTTTAGTATCCCGATTCGACATTTGTCCCGCTTTGCCAATGCCGTTGCGGGTGGAAACTTTGAGATGACCTCAAATATTACCAGCCGGGATGAATTGGGTGAACTATCAGATGCGTTGAATGAAATGGCTCAAGCGCAAAAAGAGACGCATGCGGAATTGCGCAATTGGAATGTTCTTTTAAAGGAGGAAGTTGAGAAAAAGGTCGCTGATCTCAGCCGTTCTCAAATGGAAGCAGCTGCTGCTGAAAAGTTGATGAATACGCTTGAACGGCAACTGTTGCAAGCAAACAGACTATCTTCTCTAGGGATGTTGTCAGCAACAGTTGCCCATGAGATAGGCAACCCCCTGGCGGGATTGCGGGTCAAGCTGCAACTGCTGCAACGGCGTAAAGACCTCGATGAGAAACTGCAGCTGGATATAGCTAAAATGTTGACCTTGGTCGATCGGTTAGGGGATTTTCTTGGACATTTAACCGGTTATCTTGCGCCACAACAAAACCAGGAGCGGGAGCAGACCAATATCAGTCAGGTTCTGCGTGATCTGGTTTTTATCCTCTGTGAAGAGGCAGAACGTAATCGAATCCACCTGCAGCTACATTTACCAGTTGATCCGCTGTTGGTTTGCTCAAAGGCTCAACAACTGCACCAGATTTTTATGAACCTGATTCTGAATGCCCTGCAAGCCTGTGATGAAAATGGACAGGTTGATGTTTATGCCAGCGACTCGGGTGGACAAGTTGAAATCAAAATCTGCGATAATGGTCGCGGTTTACCGGCAGAACTGATTGATCAGCTTTTTGAGCCGCTTATCACCAGCAAGCCGGAAGGTACCGGATTGGGTCTGCCGATTGTGCAGCAATTGGTCGCCGAGTTGAGAGGAAAAATTACTCTTGAAAATCGCCCACAAGGTGGGGTTGAAGCCATTGTTCAATTTCCAGGAGGAGATAGCGGATGCGCGGGCGAATTCTAATTGTTGAAGATGAAGAGATGCTGCGTGAGAGTCTGGTCGATTTTTTTCGTCAGGAAAATTACATTGCTCTAAGTGCAGACACCCTCTCTGGAGCGCGGCAGGAAATGTCTCAACATGATTTTGATCTGATGATTCTTGACATGAAGTTACCTGATGGCTCCGGGCTTGATCTTCTTGCTGATATTCCTGATCCTCAATCCCTGTTGGTTATTGTCGCCACCGCATTTCCAGAGGTTCAGACTGCCGTCAAAGCGTTAAAACTTGGAGCTTTTGACTATATTAACAAGCCTTTTGATCTGGATGAGTTGCAACTGCTGGTTGAAAGAGCGATGGATACCCGTCAATTACGCGGCGAGGTGAATACCTTCAGACAGCGCGAAAAGCAACGCAATAAACGATCCTGGACACGGTTGGAAGGGGATTCCCACGCTCTGAGAAAAATCCGTCAAGAAATCATGCTGGTTGCTAAAGCGGACACAACGACCACATTAATTTTGGGGGAAAGCGGCGTCGGAAAAGAGTTGGTTGCAGAGGCCATCCATTATCAGAGCGCTCGTAGTGAAGGACCTTTGCTTAAAATTAATTGTGCCGCTTTACCTGCGACATTGTTGGAAAATGAGCTTTTTGGTCATGAAAAGGGTGCTTATACAGATGCAAGTAGTCAGCAAAAAGGACTTTTTGAGCTTGCCGATAATGGCACTCTGTTTTTAGACGAAATCGCGGAAATGGAGCCGGGATTACAGGCTAAATTACTGCGTGTTCTTGAGGATATGACGGTCACTCGGATTGGGGGACAGCAACCGGTTCATGTTGATGTCCGTATTGTTACGGCAACCAACAGAAATTTGCTTGATCGAATCAATGCCGGGTTATTTCGAGAAGATCTTTTTTATCGACTCAATGTTTTCCCAATTCATGTCCCTCCGCTACGGGAGCACCCGGAAGATATCCCTTTACTGGTTAATCTATTTCTCAAAGAGTTTTTATTGCACAACCTGGACAAAAACTGTGATTTTTCCTCCACGGCTATGGAATGCCTGAAAAAGCACCCTTGGCCTGGTAATGTCAGAGAGCTTAAAAATGTTATTGAACGAGCAACCCTGCTCCATTCGGGAGGGATCATTTACCCGGAAGATTTGACTCTGGTTGGATGTTGTACTGAGGTTTCCACAACGTCAGAAGAGATGCAGACACTTGCTGAAGTGGAAAAAAAACATATTTTAGCCGTTTATCAACGCACCGATAACAATAAAACTTGTACTGCAGATATTCTTGGAATCAACCGCCTCACTCTCAGGCGTAAGCTGAAAGAATATGGGGTTAGCTGAAGGGAAGAGCAATTAATGGAGATATTTAGTCATTTCCAAAACGTTTCCGTTTTCTTCCTGAATATATTTTACCTGATCCATCAACTTAAAAATAATCTGGATTCCCCGTCCACCTTCGTCGTGCTTGCGTGCCTTGAGCTTAGTGAGGGCTTCGAGGTCAAAACCCTGCCCCTGATCAAAAACTTTGATGGTCAGATCCTGATCAGAGGCAGTGATCAATACCCTGACATCTTTGTCAGGGTCACAGCTATTTGCATGACAGATTGCGTTTGCCAGGGCTTCCGTCAACACCAGATTAAGGTGATAGGCGAGCTCCCGTCGGTTTCCCTGATAACCTTTCAGGGAATATGCCATGCTCTCGCCGATCCGCCCGATCACCCCGAGATATTTGGTTTGATTTGGGACCGTTATGTCAACTTTAATCTGTTTTGACATGCGTATCTTTCTGCCAGAAATTATTTGTTGATTAAAAACTATCCAGAGCCTCATCCAGATTGGCAAATATTTCAAAAACTCGATGGAGACGTGTCAATTCAAACATTGAACGAACCTGTGGCTGAAGGCAGCATAGCTTAAGGCTCCCTTCACGGGCGCTGGCATTTTTAAAGCCAGAAACCAAGGCACCAAGGCCGGATGAATCGATAAAGCGAACAGAACTCAGATCAATGACCAGGTTGCATTTCCCCTCGTCGAATAACTGTAACATCTGCTCCTTAAGATCTCCACTGTTATGGGCATCCATGCGCTCCTCTTCAACGCTTATATTAACAATGTCGTTCTGTTCGGTCATCTTCAACTGCATGTTGGGTTCTCCTTCTTTTAGTGTTAGTAGTCGCTCTGCTAAATTGTTTCAATTGTACCTCATTTTTCCCACGGTGGGACTAAATCATTTGCCTTTAGGTGGATATTTTTCAACCATCATTTTAAAACTTTCATCACAACCAGGGTCACATCATCATTAAAATGACGCATACCGGTAAAAATTCGCCCTTGAATCATGATTTGATCAATCAACTCTTGTGGGCTTAAATCATCGCACTCCTCAAGGACTTTGCCAAGCCTCTCAATGCCGAAAAAATCTTTATCATTGTTTTCAGCTTCAATGATTCCGTCTGTATAGAGAAGCAGGATATCCCCAGGTTCAAGGTCAGTCGCTTTCTGTTCAAAGGAAACATCAGCTTTGATCCCAAAAATTAAACCTTCGGCATCCAAGGTCATGATTTTTCGTTCCCTATTTTTCCAGAGTAGGGGGGTGTTATGCCCGGCATTGCCATAAATCAAACGGTGATTAACAGGATTGTATTGCAGGTAAAACATGGTGACAAACAAATCAGAACGATCTAGCTCTTTAAGAAAATAACCGTTGAGTGCTTGCAACATCTCTGCTGGTTGTCTGAGCGCTTGCATACGAGAATGGATAAAGGTTCGTGTTTCTGCCATGATCAGCGCGGCACCAATGCTGTGTCCGGACACATCAGCTATGATCAAGTCATAAGATGAGCCGTCGCGTTCCATAAAGTCGTAATAATCTCCTCCAACCTGATGTGCTGGCACACAAAGTCCAGCAATAGCAATATGTTCCAGAGTGGGCAGGTTTGACGGAAGCAGGGCTTTCTGAATATCTTTGGCAATCTGCATTTCCCGCTCTTGTTCGCGAACCCGCAGTAGCTTTTGTAATTGCTGATCATTGCGCCAAGCAATGCTGATTTGCCCAGCCAGGTTTTCAAACAGAGCAATAAATTCTTTGGTAAAGATCCCTTTTGCAGTTTTGGAAAAAGCTGAAAGGACTCCAATAGGTTCACCCTCAAAAACTATTGGCGTATGGGCTAGGCAGGTGATCCCGTCCCGTTTGATATTTTCTACCGAGGCAGGTCTGTCGACATTATCAGTGTCATTGACGACCGTGGTGGAATTAGACAGAAATGCCTGCCCAATGTAAGTTTCCATATTGAGATTACGTTCAAATTGGCCAAAATGTTCCGATGAAGTACCAACCAAACTCTTGACCATCAGTGTCATTGACTCTGGTTCAAGAAAGCGGATGACACAAAGATCGAATTTGAACTGTTCAGCAAGTAATTCAAGAATACCATCCAGTGTCTTCTGAAAGTCACCTTCGCTGGAGATGATTTGCGAAGCATCATACAGGACGCTCAACTGCTCCCGACTGGAGGCGTTGCTGATGGTGACTGTACCAAAGATATCAA
This sequence comes from Desulfuromusa sp., assembly GCA_029933365.1. The sequence goes on from JAOZOH010000002.1 coordinate 39,671, forward strand.
AAACATCTTCCATCTCACTACCGCGTGCAGAGAGATAATTTTCCAGAATGATACGTGCTGGGGCAGCGCCAACATGCCCGGCCAGAGTGCGTTCTGTAAAACTTTTCAGGTTAGGAATCTCGTGGTCTGCAAGGCCTCCTTTGGTATTAATCTCCTGCTGACCTAAATATTCAGCTATGGCAGCTTGCGCCGGTTTTTCACCTATGAATTTTGACATTAATTCAACAAATTCCATGACGGTTGGCGCTTTGCTGATACGTTTCAATTTGCCCGGTTTAAGTAACTTTTCCACAAAAACATCGACAAACTTTTCAGCTTGAATTATTTCTGATTTGGTCTGGCTGGTGAAGAAAGATAAAGTTAAATAGGCAGCTAGATTGAAAAGCATGCTCCAGAACAGGGAGTGAGTATGAATATCAAAACCGCGCAGGCCGAACAGTTCCAGAGGCTTGAGTAGGTTGATGCCAAACAGACCATTTTGCAGGATATCTGAGTGGAGCCAGCCAGAGCGGACAAACGCAGGAATTAACAGAGTATAAAACCACAGGAGAAAGCCAAAACTGATTCCTGCAATTGCAGCCTTACTATTGGCTCTTTTCCAAAAAAGTGCGCCAATGACGCTAGGGGCGAACTGAGTGGCAGCAGCAAAGGAGATTAGCCCAATATTGACTAAGGCGTATGAATCGCCAATGACCTTGAAATAGAAATAACCGATAAAGATAACTCCGATAATCCCAAGCCGCTTGATGTTGATCAGTAGTCCAGAAAAGTTCTGCGCGTGAACATTCAGTTTTAAAATAATTGGCATGACCAAATGGTTGAGAATCATCGTTGCCATCGCTACCGAAGAAACCATGACCATGCCGGCTGAGGCAGACACTCCCCCAATAAAGACCAATAGTGCTAACCAGGGTTGTCCCGAAGAGAGAGGCAGGGTCAGAACAAAGTAATCAGCCTGGGTTGCGTCTCCCCCATTGAGTATCAATCCTCCAAGGGCGATTGGCAGGACAAACAGGTTCATCAGAAAAAGATAGGCTGGGAATTTCCACATTGCTGCTTTGATATGCTGTTCATCAACATTTTCGGTAATCATGATTTGAAATTGACGGGGTAGAAACATCACCGCCATCATCGACAGAACGGTAAGTGTAAACCATTTAGTGTAGGGGGTCTGCTCGGTGCCAAGGGTGAACAGATCGTGGCGTTCCGGAAATTGTTCAAGAAAACGTTGAAAAATATCGCTGAAGCCATCGAATAGTCCATAGGTGACAAAGATGCCCACGGCAAGAAAAGCGATCAATTTTACTACGGATTCAAAGGCAACCGCTACAACCAGCCCTTCATGCTTCTCTGATGAATCAAGAGTTCTGGCACCGAACAGCATACCGAAAATAGCGAGCAGTATGGCAATTATAAATGCCGTGTCGATAGTTCCGGGAAGTTTAGACGCATATCCGTATAAACCAGCGCTAGGGATGGCTAACGGTCCGGAAAGGATATCTAAAGTATTGGAAATGGCTTTTAGCTGTAAGGCAATGTACGGGGTGATACCGAAAACTGCGAACAGAGTGACAATTGCACCAAGAATGGCAGAACGATCATAGCGACTGGAAAGAAAGTCAGCAATACTGGTAATATTCTGCTGCTTGCTGATGCGTACCAACTTGCGCAGTAAAAACCACCAGCCAAATGCAATCAGGGTTGGCCCTAAATAGGTCGGGAGAAATTCCAGACCGCTGGTTGCTGCTTTGCCAACGCTGCCGTAGAAGGTCCAACTGGTACAATAGACAGCAAGAGACAATGAATAAACATGTGAATTTTTTAGCAGGCAGCGGTCTGTTTTACGGCATTTTTCAGCGTACCAGGCGACCAGAAACAACAGTGCAAAATAGCCAAGTGAGACGAGCAGAACAGTTTGTGTGGAGAAGATCGACATGAAGAGGATTGTCTTTGCCGGAATCATGGGTCGCTCTTGTCCCCCATCTCAGCGGAATTACCTTGCGAGCTTTTTTCAACGTAGCATGCAAAAAACCAGATAACGGCTATTGAGACCGGCCAGCCGATAAAGAAATAGAGAACCAGTATTGGGATACCAAAAATCAGCTGTTCGGTATTGAATATTTGAACAAAAGGAAAATTGATCATAATCAAGCCTAGAATCAGACAGAGTATCCAAGCTTCTCTAATCGAATTTTTTTGTGATCCTTGCATCGACAGACCTCTTTAGATCTAACAAACTCTGCTAAATAACAGTAAAGTTATTTAGCAATATGTTGGCACACTACAGAGTAATCCCGAAAGAATAGAATTACAACAATAATTATAGATTTCACATAGAAGAAATTTACCAGATATTTCAAGTCTGTAAAGTCGATCCGACAATTTTTAAAGGGTTTGACGCTCGTGAAATGAGTGTGCTACTTATCGATGAGTAAAGGTTTTTAAGCTACTGCGTTTTGTATAAAAAGGAATGTTTTTTGAAAATTCAGCCTCTTTTGAGAATAAAAAAAATAGTTTTCAGCGTATCTTTCGCACCACTTATTTTCTCTGGCTGTGTTGCTGTAAATCACCCCCAGCCCACGGCTCAGGCTAATATAGATTCCGTTGACTACCATTCCGAACTGACTGACCCTGAGGCGAAGGCGCTTTTCGCCTTCAGTCAATTCCGCATGCTCGGTGCAGAAAATCGTTGGGAAGAGGCGATAGCAGTTCTTAAACAGGCAATTCGTTTTGATCCTCGTTCTGACTATTTGCAGCTGATTCTGGCTAAAGCTTACTTGTACCGTCAGCAGTCAGAGCAGGCAGTTACAGCTTTAAAAGTTCTCCTTGATAGAACCCCGGAGAGTGTTGCCGGGCATGAGTTACTGGGGGATGTCCTCAGTTCTCAACAAAAGTATGCCCCCGCAATTGACCACTTTCGCTATGCATTGCAACTGGCACCTGAGAATATTGAATTGCAGCTGCGGTTGGCTTTGGCTCTTTCCCGACTTGAACGTAACGGTGAGGCGATAGCTGTACTGGAAGCGCTATTGGAACAGCATCCAGAGGCGGATTTTTCACGTCTTACTTTGGCCCGATTTTATCTGCAGAACCAGCAAACAGCGAAGGCATTGGCTGCCTACCAACAGTTACTGGAGCGGCAGCCGGAACAGATTCAGACGGTTCTGGAATATGGCAAGCTGCTTGAACAAGAGGATCAAAAAGCTGCCTTTAAACTGTATCAGGCATTTATTAGTCGCAATCCACGGGCAGCGGCAGTCAGGCAGCAGCTGGCGCAATATTTTCTTGCCCATCAGCGACTCGACAAGGCCCTCGAGCAACTGCAAGCGGTGCGGCAGCAGTTTCCCGATAATTTACAAGTGATTAATCGCATTGGTCTGATTCAACTGGAACTGGAAAATTGGGTTGCAGCTGAAAGCGCATTTCGCTTATTGGTAGAGCAGGGCGAACAGCAAGACCATCATCGATATTACCTTACCATGGCACTGTCTGGACAGGGAAAGTTGGCAGAGGCTATCAGTGTTTTAGAACCGATTAAAAATGACTCTTCAGTTTATACCGAGGCTGAATTACAATTGGCCTACCTCTACAAACAGTCTGATCAGGAAGATCAAGCGATAGCGGTATTGCAGCGGACAATTAAACAGGGAATTTATCACCCCGATCTGTATTACTATCTGGTGGCTTTCCTGGGGGATCGTGACGACCATGAGCAGGCATTTAAAGTTGCCTTGGCTGGGGTTGAAAAGAATCCTGAAGAAACCCGACTGCTTTACCAGCTGGGAGTATTGTACGAAAAATTGGACAAGCGGCATACTGCGGTTGAGACGATGGAAAAGATTTTGCTACTGGACGATAATCACTCAGATGCATTGAACTTTCTGGCCTATGATCAAGCTGAGAAAGGAACCAATCTGGAAACAGCATTAACCCGGGCACAAAAAGCGTTAGCAATAAAACCAAGTGGTTATATTGTCGATACCCTGGGATGGGTCTATTTTAAAATGGGACGTTATGCAGAAAGTCGTGAGCAGCTTGAAAAGGCGATTGAATTGCATCCTGATGATGCGGTCATTCGAGAACACCTTGGTGATCTATATCGTGCGATGGAACTTTGGGGGGAAGCCGCTGCGGCGTATCGACGTGCTCTGGAAATAGATCCAGAGGCACAACAGGTTGAAGAAAAACTCAAAAAACTAACCTTGGAGGGGCATTGATGCGTTGGTTGCTGATTTTTCTACTGGTTCTGCTGAGTGGCTGTATCCGCCCGCCGGAACCGGTTTGGACGGATATTCCAACGGCAGAACAGCTGTTGCTAAAACTTGCTTCTGAGTCGGGTCGATATTCGTCATTGGATGGGGCTGCAAGTGTTTCTTTGTCGACCGGGGAGAAGTATTTTTCCAGCCAACAGTTTCTGTTGTTGCAAAAACCGAATCATTTGCGGGCGGATGTTTTAACCGGGTTTGGTCAGTTGGTTTTACAGCTTGCCTCTGACGGTGAAATTTTGTCGGCATTTCTTAACACGACCGTTCCCGGTAGATTCCTACGCGGTCCGGCCAGTTATGAAAATATTTTTCGCTTCATCAGGGTTCCTCTTGCAGTCGAAGATCTCCTCCCCTTATTACTGTATGACCCGCCGCTTATAGTCCATCAGCATAGTAGCGTAGATGTCTCATCAGGGGTTCTGACGCTGACCTTGTCGAGCAACAATAACCGTCAGGAACTGTTGTTTGACCGGCAACTCAGGGTGCTGGGTTGTCGCTATTATAGCGATGGGGCAAAGTATCTTTCGGTTGATTTCAAGAATCTGTCCGGAAATAATATGTTTCCACATCAGATAGTGATTGATATGCCTGTGGAACGGACTCGGGTTAATGTGCAATTTTCTGAATTGAAGGTTAATGCGAGTATTGATATCGCTCGATTTTCCCTGAAAGAGCACGCAAATATCCCCATTGAAGAATTGCCTGATTGAGTTGGTTATCACACTGATGAAAAAAGCTTTTTGTTATAATTTTATGTTTTTCACTCTTATTTTCCTGCTGCTTGGCGGTTGTAATAATAGTGATGAAACTAGCCATCCCGGTGTTGTCGAAGCGCTTACACCTGAGTATGGCGACACCTTTATTGAGGCTTCAATCGGGGATGCCAGCACTCTGTTGCCAGTCCTGGCTTCAGATTCGGCTTCCAGCTCGATCAACGGTTTGGTTTATAACGGTCTGGTTCGATACGATAAAAATCTGCAGATTGAGGGGGAGTTGGCTGAATCCTGGGAAATTTCAGTTGACAATCTGACCATTACTTTTCATCTGCGCAAAGGGGTGACCTGGCACGATGGCACACCATTTACCTCTGCGGATGTTAAATTCAACTATCAACTTTATATTGATCCTAAAACCCCGACTGCTTACGCCGAATCGTTCAAGCAGGTGACCGGGATTGAAACGCCTGATCCCTATACTTTTGTCGCCCATTACGCTAAACCTTATGCCCCGGCGTTGATGAGTTGGGCGATGTCGGTTCATCCTCGACATCTCCTGGAGGGAAAGGATCTCGCTAAAAGTCGCTTGGCGCGTCATCCCGTTGGGACCGGACCGTACCGGTTTGTTGAATGGGTGGGGGGCGAGAAAATCGTCCTTGAATCAAATCCCGACTATTTTGAAGGGGAGCCCTATATTAAACGGGTCGTGTATCGGATTATCCCTGATGTCTCCACCCAGTTTCTTGAATTACAAACCGGCAGCCTTGATTTTATGGGACTTTCACCGTTGCAGTTTGATCGGCAGACCGATACCCCTGCGTTCCGACGCTTGTATAATAAATACCGCTATCTTACTTTTAGTTATACTTATCTTGGTTACAATTTGCAGCGCCCTATCTTCCAGGATAAGCGGGTCAGGCAGGCGCTTTCCTATGCCATCAACAAGCAGGAACTGATCGATGGTGTTCTGCTTGGTTATGGTTCAGCTGCAACCGGACCATATAAGCCTGATACATGGGTTTATAATGGTGCTGTGCCGAAATATGCGTATAATCCTGATAAGGCTCGGCAGCTTTTAGCGGATGCTGGTTGGCGGGATACCGATGATAATGGCATTCTGGATAAAGATGGCAAGGATCTGGCGTTTACTATTGTCACCAATCAAGGGAATGACCTGCGCTCAAAAACCGGTGAAATTATTCAGCGGCGCTTCAAAGAAATTGGCGTAGAAGTAAAATTGCGAATTATTGAATGGGCAACATTCCTTAAAGAGTTTATCAACCCAGGCAATTTTGATGCAACAATTCTGGGCTGGAGTGGTGGCCCGGAGCCGGATCAGTATAATATCTGGCATTCCAGTAAAACCGGACCCCGTGAACTCAATTTTATCGGTTTTAAGAATAGTGAGGCCGATCGTTTGCTGGAAGAGGGGCGGCGAGTTTTTGATTTGCAGCAACGCAAGGTTTACTACGATCGTTTTCAGGAAATATTGGCAGAGGAGCAACCATATACATTTTTGTATTTTGGGGAGGCTTTGCCAGCAGTATCCAAGCGTTTTCGCGGTGTAGAACCTGCTCCAGCCGGAATTCGCTATAATTTCAACCAGTGGTTTGTGCCAAAAGCAGAACAGAAATATGCCCGATAAGCCGGGGATAAAGGGGACTCTTGTTTTTGAATCACCCTTTCCCGTGACGTTGTCGAAGTGGAACAGCTGATTTGAGAATGAGACCGGGAAATGTTTGAGGGCATAGCCCGAGTTTTTTCCGATCCTCAAAGCAGCTGTGGAATGGAGGGAACCCGAAGGGCAAGGAGTTCGGGTGCCTTTTTCTGCTTACTCTTTTGTGGCATAACAAAAGAGTAAGGCGGCGAGCGGGGTCGCAACCCTGCGATCTTGAAGTTGTCAACCCGTATTCCGGGGACACGTAACGAGTACATCTCCCCGGAATGCTACTCTTTTGAGAGTTTTATGTTGAGCTATATTGCCAAACGTCTTTTATTGCTTATTCCTTTATTGCTGGGAATCACATTGATTTCATTCGTGGTGATCCATCTGGCTCCGGGAGAACCGACTGACCTGCAAACTCAGCTTAATCCGCAGGCCAGTTCTGAGCTGCAAGAACGTTTGCGTGCTGAATATGGGCTGGATCAGCCCCTTTATATCCAATATGGGAAATGGCTCTCGCGCCTGCTGCAGCTCGATTTTGGTGAGTCTTTTGCCACTGACCGCAGGCCGGTTTTAGATAAAGTTCTCGAACGTTTACCCGTGACTATTTTACTTAATCTGCTGTCGATTGTTTTGATTCTTGCCATCTCCATTCCGCTGGGGATTATTTCCGCAATTCAGCGCAATTCAGGTTTTGATCGCATGACCACGATTCTGGTTTTTACCGGCTTTGCTATGCCATCGTTCTGGCTGGCACTGTTAATGATGGATTGGTTTGGTGTGCGTCTGGGGGTATTGCCGGTTTCCGGTTTGAAATCCCTCGGCTATGAATATTTGAGTTGGGGTGGTCAGCTCCTCGATCGGCTCAGTCATTTGATTCTGCCGGTGTTTGTCTCGGCAATTGGTGGTTTGGCGGGATTTTCCCGCTATATGCGCTCCAATATGCTCGAGGTGATTCGTCAGGATTATATCTTGACTGCCCGAGCCAAAGGTTTATCTGAACGGACAGTTATCTATAAACACGCTCTACGTAATGCACTCTTGCCGGTCATTACTATTCTTGGACTCTCAGTGCCTGGGTTGATTGGTGGGAGTGTGATTTTTGAAACAATTTTTGCTATTCCAGGGATGGGGAAACTATTTTATGATGGTGTTATGATGCGGGACTACCCGTTGATCATGGGAATCCTGGTCATGGGTGCGGTGCTGACATTGTTTGGAAATCTATTGGCGGACATCTGCTATGCTTTGGCAGATCCGCGTATTCGTCACAGTCAACAAGGTGGGAACTCATCCTGATGACAAAAATCAAGAAAGACAGGGGGATCCATGCAAGTTAATGCAAATCGTTTGGGGGAGATGTTGTTGGAAGCGGGGCTGATTGATCAGTTTCAACTTGAATCAGCACTCTCTATGCAACGGAATCTGGGTGGTCGGATTGGCAGCGCTCTGGTTAAACTCGGCTATCTCCCTGAAGAGACGATCGTCGAGTTTTTGGAATCTCAGGAAAAATACTCCCGGGTTTCTCTGCAGGAGCTTGAAGTGCCAGAGCAACTTATGGCGTTGTTATCGGCTGAAAGGATGTTGGAATTGATGGTGATTCCGATTGAATTACGTAAAACCGGTAATGAAAAATTGTTGCGTGTTGCGATGACTGATCCGACAAATCTCAAGCTGGTCGATGATTTGCAATTTGCAACCGGATGTAAAGTGATTCCAGTTCTGGCTTTAGAAGATGAGATTGAACAAGCAATTCAAAATAATACGCCCAAAGAGCCACCTAAACCATCTGAACCTGAGGCAGAAAAGAGTATTATTGATTACGGTGCCGTTGATTTCAGCGACATTTCCTCTGCAGATCCGCGTCTTGACCGACTGCTTGATCTATTAAAAGAAAAAGGGGTTTTGAGTGTGCTTGATATTGAGCGGGTAAAGTTTAACTGATTATGTCACGATCTCGGCGTATTTTTCTTCTCGATGTTGTTTGGCAACGGTTACGCCATAACCGTATGGCTCTAGTTGGGGCTGGGATTGTCTTGGTTATGTTTCTGATGGCAGCTGTAGCCTCATTCAGCGGCGTTGATCCGGCGGCTATAGATATTGGCCAGAGTCTCTTGCCACCCAGTATGGCGCACCCTTTTGGAACCGACGACTTGGGTCGAGAGGTGTTTGTGCGGATGCTTTACGGTGCACGCATTTCACTGTTGGTTGGGTTTGTCGCAGTCGGAATTTCAACCCTGATTGGCATTATTCTTGGTTCCCTGGCTGGGTACTATGGAAGCTGGGTCGATGCTCTGGTGATGCGTTTTGTCGATATCATGCTCTGTTTTCCAACCTTCTTTCTGATTCTGGCGGTGATTGCGTTTCTTAATCCGTCAATCTGGAATATCATGATTGTGATTGGCTTAACCAGCTGGATGGGGGTGGCACGTTTGATTCGGGCTGAGTTCCTCAGTTTGCGTCAGCGCGATTTTGTTCTCGCTGCACAGGCGCTTGGAGCCTCCGATCTACGACTTATTTTTCACCATATTCTCCCCAACGCAATGTCGCCGGTGCTGGTGTCTGCAACCCTGGGTGTTGCGGGTGCTATTTTGACCGAAAGTGCGCTGTCATTTCTTGGTATCGGGGTGCAGCCCCCGACTCCCTCCTGGGGAAATATGTTGATCATTGGCAAACAGACTCTTGGCAGTGCCTGGTGGCTGTCAGTTTTTCCAGGTCTGGCTATCTTGATAACTGTCCTGGGCTATAATCTTCTCGGTGAAGGGGTGCGTGATGCCCTCGATCCAAGGTTAAAAGAATGACGATGGCGTTGCAGAAAGTCCGCCCTCCGGTGTTGTCGTAGTTTTTCAGGATCTCGACATACTGATGTATGCCTTCGTCCCTGAAAAACCACTGCGCCTTGTAGGACAAAATTTTTGCTTAGCCATTGCACTACAACGAGACTATTCATGACGGCACTGCAATTTTTAGAAATGCGTTTCTCCGCTTTAAGCGAAGGTGATTATGCTGCTGTTTATGACAGTTATCATAATGATGCACCCTTCCTACAGCAGTTCAGTGACCGTGGCACCTATATCCGTTTTGCCAAACAACAGTTGGATTCTATTAAAATTAAAAATTGGCGTTGTTTGCAGCAGCGGGTGGTCGATGAAACACAACTGGAAGTTCTTCTGGTGATGGAGATAACGACTGACGCTGGGGATCAGTTTTTTTATGAGCTCGCCTTGCTGGTTGAGACAGATGCGGTGTGGCGTTATCACTCGGCCCAGAAGTTGGGAATGGACGACTATACCGGTTCACCTGAACAAATTGATTTTTTCCACTTTGATAGTGCTCCACAAAAGATCCGATTTTAAAGCAGCAAAACAAGGCTGAAGGCTGTAGGTTTAAGACCAAACTCCCCCTCAGTCCAATAGATTACAGCCTGAACTTAACTATGCCAGAATTACCTGAAGTTGAAACAACCCTACGTGGGATCGCTCCCCATGTGACCGATCGCACCATCCTTGAGTGTGTCTTTAGAACCGCTAAGTTACGCTTGCCACTTGATCCCACTCTGTGTCATCACCTTCCGGGACAGAAAATTTACAAAGTTGAACGCCGCGCGAAGTACCTACTGTTGTTCTGTACCCAGGGGACAATAATTTTACATTTAGGAATGTCGGGGAGTCTGCGGATTATTCCCGCTGGAACCACTGAGAGGAAGCACGATCATGTCGACCTGATTTTTACCGATGGTCAATGTTTGCGTATGACCGACCCGCGCAAATTTGGTGCATTTATTTACACCGGTACCGATCCATTCGCCCACAAATTACTTTACAGCCTTGGGCCAGAGCCACTAACCGATGCTTTTAGCGGAGACTATCTTTATGCTGCCGCTAAAGGGAGAAAACTGACAATTAAACAGTTCATTATGGATCAAAAAACAGTTGTCGGGGTGGGAAATATTTATGCGAGTGAAGCCCTGTTTCGTGCCAAAATCCGCCCTAACCGAGCAGCAGGAAGAATTGGGCTTAAACGTTACAATAATCTATCATGCGCAATTAAGGAGATTTTGATCGAAGCGATAAGTGCAGGTGGAACGACAATTAATGATTTCAATCAAGTTGATGGCAAACCAGGCTATTTTTCCCAGCAGCTGCAGGTCTATGGGCGGGGTGGTGAGTCGTGTGTGGTTTGTGGCCATCCTTTGCACAGCCAGCGGTTGGGGCAACGATCTACCTTTTACTGCCCGAGCTGCCAGCGTTAAATCTGATTTACAAATCTCCCCCAGTCCCTCTTTGCCAAAGAGGGGAGCTTTTAAACTTCCCCCTTAGAAAAAGGGGGATCGAGGGGGATTTGTCATAACGAGGTAATTAATGGAACAATTTAAATTTCAATTTTCTTACCGGGTCGGGGTGGCTGATATCAATTATGGTGGCCATGTTGCCAACTCAGCTGTGTTGAATTTTTTTCAGGATGCCCGTATCGCCTATCTGGCGAGTCTTGGCCCGTATTCTGAGATTGATCTGGGTGGTTGCGGAATTATCATGCCAGAAGCACATGTTTTCTTTCGCCAGGAGATGTTTCTTGGGGATCAGTTGATTATTGGGGTTAAATCACGAGATTTAAAGCGTTCCCGTTGGGTGATGGATTATCGTATTGAACGTGATGCCGAATTGACGGCGGAAGGGGAAATTCCGATAGTTTGCTTTAACTACCAAACGCGTAAACCGTGCCGTATTCCGACCGAGTTTCGCTCTGCACTGACAAACTTCGAAAGATTATAAATTGTAGGGTTTTGGAATCGCTTGTAATAGCGCTCCACTGTAGATTCTTTTAGGATGAATCTAGTATTGGTGTCCTGTAACTTTTGAAGGGGCTTTCTGCCTTGACGAAACCTGGGCTCTGAGGTTATCGTGCGGCTCCAAATTTAAGCTGTTAAGGATTGAAAATCATGGAAGAACTGAATGAATTGTTGCAACAGCGGCGTGCCAAAGTTGAGAGTTATCAAGCTGATGGCATTAACCCTTTTGCCAATGATTTTGTGGTAACGCATAATGCGCTACAGATACTTGAGGTGCACGCCTCTGATGACAAGCAAAAACTGGAAGAAACGGAAGTCACTTATCGTATCGGTGGCCGAATTATGGCGCTCCGTGATTTTGGTAAAGCTGCATTTGTGCAGCTACAGGATGGCAGTGGACGGATTCAACTATACGTAGCACGTAATCAGGTAGGTGAGGAGGCTTTCGAACAATTCAAGAAATTTGACATCGGTGATATTGTCGGAATTTCTGGTTCTCCCTTTCGCACCAAAACTGATGAACTTTCGTTGCGCGCCGCTGAGATTCGGTTGCTGACGAAATCACTTCTGCCTCTGCCTGAAAAATGGCACGGGTTAACCGATGTAGAAACCCGTTATCGTCAACGTTATCTCGATCTGATAGTTAATCCCGATGTGCGTGAAGTATTTCGTAAACGGAGCCGGATTGTTAGCCTGATCCGTGAATACATGCTTGATGGCGACTATCTGGAAGTTGAGACGCCAATGATGCACCAGATTGCTGGAGGTGCGACCGCTAAACCTTTTGTAACTCATCATAATACGCTGAAGATGGATCTGTTTCTGCGGATTGCACCTGAGCTCTATTTGAAGCGCCTGGTTGTCGGTGGCTTTGATCGCGTTTTTGAGATCAACCGTAATTTCCGTAATGAAGGGATTTCAATCCAGCACAATCCCGAATTTACCATGATGGAATTTTACCGGGCCTATGCAACTTACGATGACATGATGGACTTTACTGAAGAATTGATTTGCCATGTGACAAATCAGGTTTGTGGCAGTTTAGTTATCCCATATGGAGAAAAAGAAGTTGATCTGACCCCTCCGTGGGATCGCCTCACCCTGAAGGAGTCGATTGCCAAGTATGGTGCTGTTGAAATGACGGTTCTGGCAGATCGTAATCAAGCATTTACATATGCGCAATCGCTTGGATTAGAGTTGGATGACAGAATCGGTCACGGTAAACTGCTGGCAGAAATTTTTGATGAGGTGGTTGAGCCAAAGCTCTGGCAACCAACTTTTATTACCGAATATCCAACTGAAATCTCGCCGTTATCGCGTAAAAATGACCAGGATCCCGATGTGGTTGATCGGTTTGAGTTGTTTATTGTTGGCCGCGAGTTGGCCAATGCTTTTTCTGAGCTAAATGATCCATTGGATCAGAAAGAGCGTTTTCTCCAGCAACTTAAAGAAAAGGAAGCCGGGGATGAAGAAGCTCATGGAATGGACGAAGATTACATCCGGGCTCTCGAGTATGGACTGCCGCCAACGGCAGGTGAGGGGATTGGGATAGATCGACTGGTGATGTTGCTGACCAACTCTGCTTCAATCCGTGATGTCATTTTATTTCCTCAATTACGCCCAGAAATCAGCTAATTCCAACTGCGACGGATAACAATGTCTTACGAATGGTTTATCAGCCTCCGCTATTTACGTGCCAAGCGGAAGCAAACCTTTATCTCAGTGATATCTTTTATCTCGATTGCCGGGGTGACCCTTGGAGTCGCAGCACTGATTCTGGTTCTGGCGGTGATGAGTGGTTTTACCGATGGGGTACGCCATCAGATTCTTGGTAATGTGCCACATGTATTGATCCAGCGCTTTGGTGAGGGGATTGAGAATCCTCAGGAGTTGGTCGAAGCAGCAAAACAGACGCCACATGTCCTTTCTGCATCACCCTTTGTCTCTAAAGAAGCAATGTTGCTATCCAAGGGGAATGTATCGGCAGTCAGTGTTAAAGGGATCGAAGCGGAGCATAAAATCTTTTCTCAAGCGTTACTGACTCTGGATGGACAACCAGCGACTGAACAGTTTTTTAATACGAAAGCTGAGAGACCTGGAATTATTATTGGCCTTGATACTGCAAGCAGCCTGGGTGTTGCGGTTGGTGACTCTATCAACGTCATTCCTCCATTATTCACCATGACCCCTTTTGGGATGATCCCCAAAATGAAGCCATTTCAGGTTGTTGCTATTTTTGAAAAACAGAGTAGCTTGGTTGACAGTTTTTACGCTTATATTCCTTTGGCAGTTGCGCAGCATTTTTTTGATTTAGAAGGAATTGTCAGTGGTGTGGAACTTGAAGTTGATCGATATGAGCAAGCTCCTCAAGTCGCAGATACTCTGAGTACCCAGTTTGTTTTTCCCACCGTTATTCGCCCTTGGCAAAGTATTTATGGCTCTTTTCTATCAGCACTTAAATTGGAAAAGTTAGGTCTGTTTATTATTCTGGGTATTATTGTCCTGGTTGCCGCCTTCAATATTGCGACGACTCTGATTATGGTGGTCATGGAAAAAAATCGTGATATTGCTATTCTTCGGGCTATGGGTGCCAATGCGCGCAGTATTATGAAAATATTTGTGATGGAAGGTTTTATCGTTGGCACAATGGGGACGGGTCTAGGGACGGCATTAGGTGTTTTCCTGGCAACTTATGCCGATGTCACAATTAAGTTTCTCGAACGTACCTTTGGCATCCGAATTTTTGATCAGGCCGTTTATGGGATGGAACACTTCCCTTCAGAAATTGTAATCAGTGATGTGGTTATTGTTATGGTGATGGCAATGACTATTTGTCTTCTGGCAACAATCTATCCGGCCTGGCGAGCTTCACGCATGGATCCTACCGAGGCGCTCCGTTATGAATGATGGCGTCGCAAAAAGTCCGACCTCCGGTGTTGCAGCAGTTTTTCAAGATCTCGACATACATATGTATGCCTTCGCTCTTGAAAAACCACTATGCCTTGGTGATCGAAATTTTTGCTTAGCCATTTGTGTGGGTGTGAGATCATTATGAATGATGTGGCAATGATTGAAGTATCCGCATTGGGCAAAAGTTTTATGACCCCTGGCGGTGTTATTGAAGTTCTTCGTGGTGTTAATCTGAAAATCTGTGCTGGTGAACGGGTTGCTGTTGTTGGAACTTCCGGTGCGGGAAAAACCACACTGATGCATATTCTTGGAGGATTAGATCATCCAACTTCTGGTGAAGTATTGTTTGAGGGGGACAGCCTTTTTGCGTTACGTGGTGCCGAACTCGATGCTTTCCGCAATCGCACCGTTGGTTTTGTGTTTCAATTTCATCAGTTGCTACCCGAATTTACCGCTTTAGAAAACGTCATGATGCCCCTTTTGATTGGTGGCAGCAGGCGAACTGCTGCTGCGCAGAAAGCTACCGCAATTTTGGCAGAAGTTGGTTTAGAGCATCGATTGACTCACAAGCCGGGAGCTCTGTCAGGTGGAGAACAACAGCGGGTCGCTATTGCTCGTGCTCTGATTCGTGAACCGCGGTTACTGTTGGCAGATGAGCCGACTGGGAACTTGGACAGCCGTATCTCTGATGAAATCATGTTGTTGCTCAACCGGATGCATCAGGTTCGTGGCCTGACAATGATCATTGTCACCCATAATATTGCTCTGGCAAATAGCCTTGATCGGACCCTGCGGATCGAAGACGGTATTCTTGCTGGTGATAATTTAAATTGATGTTCTCATTGCTATTTTCTATAATTACGATTTCATTATTTTTCTATGCTGAGGGTTGCAGATGTTGAAGAAATTAATATTAACACTTTTTTTCTTATGTATTGCAGCGTTTGCTACTGCTCAAGATTTTACGGTTGCTGACATCCAAATTGAGGGGAATAGCCGGATTGAAACATCTTCAGTCATGGCATCTATCTCTATCAAGCCAGGTGATTCAATTTCACTGGATGATGTAGATCAGGCTATGCACAGTCTCTTTGCCTTAGATCGGTTCGATGATATTTCTGCAGAGCTGACTGAGGTGCAGGGAGCTAAAATACTTACTTTTGTCGTTCACGAACTCCCTTTGATCCGGCGCATCGAATTTTCTGGAAACGATGAACTCTCCAAAGAAAAATTACGGCCCTTAGTGAAAATGAGAACCCCTTCAATCTATAGTCGAACAAAGGTTGAGGAAAGTATTCAGGAGATCAAAAATGCCTATATTGAAGATGGTTATCACGCAGTTAAAATAGTACCTGATCTGGAATCTGACCCTAAAAACGAGGCCACGCTCACTTTCAAAATTATTGAGGGGAAGCAGGTCCTGATCCATGAAATTAAGTTTGTTGGGAACACGATTTTCGACAAAGGAGACCTGCTTAAAAAAATAGAAACCAAGGAACGCTGGTTCCTTTCCTGGCTCACGGATCGTGGTGCTTATCTTAAAGATACTATGGATCTGGATATAGAAAGAATCAAAGCTGCATATCACGATGAAGGTTATCAGGATGTCAAGGTGAAACCGGCTGAGGTGACCCTGATCAAAGATAAATATCTGGACATCCTGATTGAAATTGACGAAGGGGCGCAATACACCGTTGGAACACTTAAGGTCTCTGGTGATCTGATGCTTGCAGAGGAAAAATTACTGCCGTTGGTCAAACTACAGCCTGGTGATATCTTTAGCCGCTCAGAATTGCGTGATAGTATTTTAGCGCTGACAGATTTGTATGCAGACAGTGGCTATGCTTATGCAAATGTGGCACCCTTGACGAAGAAGGATAAAAAACGACACGTGATTGACCTGAACCTTGAAGTTGAACAGGGAATCCAGGTTTTTGTTGAGCGGATTGAGGTCAGTGGTAATACAAAAACTCGGGACAAGGTTATTCGTCGGGAAATCCCTCTTTTGGAAGGGGATCGCTTCAGCGCCAGAAGGGTCAAGGATACAAAGCGTAGAGTGCGCAACCTGGGATTTTTCGATGAGGTCAATGTAACCAATAAACCGGGTTCTGAAGAGAGTAAAACGGTTCTTGATGTCGAGGTTAAAGAGAAACCCACCGGAACTTTTTCAATCGGGCTCGGTTATTCTTCGGCTGACAAACTGATGGCTCAAGGGTCAATTTCTCAAGATAATTTTATGGGCTATGGGGTTCGTCTCAACTTGAGTGGTTCTTTTGGTTCAACCAGTACAACTTACTCTCTGGGGATAAGTGACCCGCACTTTCTCGATACCAATTGGCTATTGGGGGGAGAAGTCTACAAATCAGAGCGGGAATATGATGAATATGACGATCATCGCACTGGTGGATCAATTCGTGCCGGTCATCCCGTATCGAGAAAATCTAAGGTTTATTTGACTTATCGTTATGAGCAACAGGAAGTTTTAAATGTTGCCGCAAGTGTTCCTGTGGATGACCCATCGATATATGCTCATGAATCGACTCTCTCTTCGATAACAACGGAATGGATTCGCAATAGTACCGATTACTATCAGGATCCGAGTCGTGGAGGTATTACTAAGCTGAGTCTTGAATACGCGGGCCTTGGTGGTACCCAAGATTTTGTTAAGTCCATTGTTGAACATCGACATTTTTTCCCGCTGTTCTGGGGGACCGTGTTTTCGATCCATGGTGAGCTTGGTTATGTTGTGTCGACAAACGATGAGGATGTTCCAATTACTGAAAGATTCTTCTTAGGGGGAATTCGTACCCTGCGGGGGTTTGAGAATCGAGAGGTGGGGCCAATAGATGAGAATGGTTACTATATTGGCGGTGAAAAAATGGGATATTTTAATTTTGAGTATTTATTTCCGCTTTACAAAGATCTTGGCTTAAAGGGGGTGCTATTTTACGATACTGGCAACGTCTGGACAGATGATGATCAATACTTCTCTGATATGCGTAATAGTGTCGGGGCAGGAATCCGCTGGCAGAGCCCGATGGGGCCATTACGCTTTGAATGGGGGTATAATCTGTCCCCACGGGATAATGAAAAACAATCGATATTTGAATTTACCATAGGAAAAGCCTTTTAAAAACGTCCTTCTAGGAGAAAATCATGAAAAGAATTATTGTTGTTTTGTTCGCTTTACTTTTACTTGCTGTTCCTGCTTTTGCTGCAACAAAAATAGCTTATGTTGACTTACAGAAAGCACTGAATCTTTCTAAGGCAGGTGCCGCAGCAAAAGCCGATATTGCTGCACAGGCAAAAGAATATGAAAACGAGTTTAAAATCAAACAGGGTGAATTTTTGAAGTTAAAAGGGGAGCTGGAAAAACAGGCCGATCTTCTTTCTGAAAGTGCAAAAACAGAGAAAATCAAAGAGTATCAGACGAGAGTTGCTGAGCTACAAAAATTTAAAAATGATGCGCAACGTAAGCTCCAGCAAGAAGATTCAAAGCTTACCCAGTCGATTATTAAAGACCTGACAAAAATATTACAAGAATTTGGCAAGGATGGTGGCTATACGATGATTGTTGAAAGGAGTGAGGGAGGTGTCGTTTACGTCGCTGAAGATGTTGTTGATTTAACCGATAAACTCATCAAGGCTTACGACGCAGGTAAATAGAACTCTACTGAATTCACTGACATAATTGAACAGATTATAAAGGATTGTGTTATGGCAACATTGCAACAGTTAGCCGATTTGGTTGGTGGCGAAATTAAGGGAAATGCTGAACTGGACATTTTCCACGTTGCGCCGATTGACCAAGCAGGGCAGGGGGATATCACCTTTGTCGCCAATCCAAAATATTTGGCGAAACTGGATGTTTGCCAGGCCTCAGCGGTGATTCTTTCTCCCGGAATAGATGCTCCGGGAAATAATCTGATCATTTGTGAAAATCCTTATCTGGCATTTGCTAAAATCCTTACCTTTCTGCAGGTTCCGGAGCGACCAGTTAAGGGTATTATGCCAGGAGCCTGGGTTGCTGATTCGGCTGTGATTGATAAAACAGCGACCATTTATCCTGGCTGTGTCATTGGTGATCGGGTAAGTATTGGCGCTGGCTCAACCTTGTATCCTGGTGTTGTGATTTATGCTGGTGTGACGATTGGTCAGGATTGTTTGCTGCATGCCCAATCTGTCGTTCGTGAGGGTTGTCGCTTAGGTGATCGGGTTATTTTGCAACCTGCTGTGGTGATTGGCTCTGATGGGTTTGGTTTCGCACCTGATGGCAGCAGTTATTACAAAATTCCTCAGGTGGGAACTGTTCTGCTTGAAGATGATGTAGAAATAGGATCCAATAGTTGTATCGATCGGGCTGCCCTCGGAGAGACAGTTATCCGTCGTGGCACCAAACTCGATAATCTGGTGCAGATCGGCCATAATGTCGAAGTTGGTGAGGATTGTATTCTTGTCTCACAAACTGGGATTGCTGGAAGTTCGAAAATCGGTAATCACTGTACGTTTGGTGGGCAGGCAGCTATTGCCGGGCATCTGAAAATTGGGGACAATGTCATGATAGGTGGCCGTGGTGGTGCGACTGGTGATGTTGCCCCTAATCAGATTCTGTCTGGTCTGCCGTTAATGCCGCATAAACAGTGGCTACGTGCAACCATGACATTGCCAAAGCTGCCGGAGATGCGTAAGGATATGCAAAAAATGAAGAAGCGTCTGGAAGAACTCGAGATGCTGTTGAAGGAGAATTGAAAATGATTGTAATGAATATTCAGCAAATTATGAAAACCCTTCCTCATCGCTACCCTTTTCTTCTGGTTGATCGGCTAGAGGAGGTAGAGGAGGGTGTTAGAGTGCATGGGTTTAAAAATGTTACGGTCAATGAACCATTTTTTCAGGGTCATTTTCCCGATCACCCAATTATGCCTGGGGTACTGATTGTTGAAGCCATGGCGCAGGTCGGTGGGGCTTATGTGGCCGTGCTTGATGACATTGGAGATGATCAGGTTACCTACTTTGTCGGTATCGACAAGGCGCGTTTCCGTAAGCCTGTTCTGCCCGGTGATGTTCTACGGATGGAGCTGGAGCTAATCTCCAGGCGGCGAGGTATATATCAGTTCAAGGGCACTGCTTATGTCGGTGATACCAAGGTTGCTGATGCTGAACTGAAGGCCACTTTTGCAGATAAATAAAATGGAGAAATTATGATCCATCAAACGGCAATTATTGCGCCCGGGGCAGAACTTGATTCCACGGTGACGGTCGGTCCTTATGCGGTTATCGGTGAGCATGTAAAGATTGGTGCTGGAACAACTGTTGGTCCTCATAGTGTAATTGAAGGGCATACCGAAATTGGATCTGATAACCAGATTTTTCAGTTTGCTTCCATTGGAGCAATTCCACAGGATCTTAAATTTGCAGGAGAGGTTTCCTATCTAAAAATTGGCGACCGTAACCGAATTCGTGAGTTTGTGACGATCCATCTTGGCACAGAAGATGGTGGCGGTATAACGACCGTTGGGAATGATAATCTGATTATGGCTTATGCGCATGTGGCACACGATTGTATTGTTAAAGATCATGTAATCCTAGCAAATGCAGCAACGTTGGCAGGACATGTTGAAGTTGGTGATTATGCAATTCTTGGTGGTTTGAGTGCGGTGCATCAGTTTGCTCGAGTTGGTTGCCATGTGATGGCCAGTGGCGGTTCAATGATTGGCCAGGATGTGGTTCCCTATGCGATTGTTCAAGGTGATCGAGCAAAAGTGGTTGGTTTAAATCTGACCGGGTTGAAACGGCGCGGTTTTACCAGCGAAGCCTTAAGCAATATCAAAAAGATCTATAAACTTGTGTTTCGTTCCAACCTCAAGTTGGAAGACGCAATCACTGAGATAGAGAAGCAGTTTGATTCCTCTAAATCGGAGGTTGCAACCTATCTTGATTTTTTGAGGAAAAGTGAGCGTGGCCTGGCACGTTAACCATCGCTTTCAACTTTATTGGGTAGCAAAGGTTGCGAGATCCGTATGGTTCTCGCCTTTTGTTTTTAAGGTCTGTACTTTTTATGCCAAATATTGATACTGGACAGTCCTGTAAAGTGATGATTGTTGCCGGGGAAGCTTCGGGTGACCTGCATGGCAGCAATTTGATCAGGGCTGCTGCTGAATATCATCCTCAGTTAAGCTTTTATGGTGTTGGTGGTGATAAAATGCAGGCTGCTGGATGCCGCATTCTTTTCCCTTCCAATGAATTATCGGTCATGGGGGTAGTTGAAGTTGTCCGCCAGTTACCGAAGATCTTTCACCGATTTCAACAACTTAAGCGGCTTATTCGTGAAACTGAAAAACCTGATTTGTTGATTTTGATTGATTTTCCAGATTTCAATCTGCGGCTCGCCAAGGTTGCCAAAGCCGCCGGAGTACCAGTTCTGTATTACATCAGCCCCAAGGTCTGGGCCTGGCGCAGTGGTCGGGCAAGAATCATCGCTGATCGGGTTGACCGTCTGGCGCTGATTTTTCCTTTTGAACCGCAGATTTATGAATCACTAGGTGTAAAAGCTGAGTATGTCGGCAATCCATTACTGGATGAGTTTATAGAGAACCAACCACAAGGTCTGTTACGAAACAGCCATGGGATTGAGGCGGAAGAGCAGGTCATTGGAATTTTCCCCGGTAGCCGGAATAGCGAACTGGAACATATTTTAGATACCTTGATCGAAACTGCTGAACTTTTACATCAACAAAGGCCTGCTGCGAAATTTTTGTTGCCAGTTGCCCCGTCATTGTCACGCGATCTTTTAGAACAGAAATTTACTGCTGCCGGATTACCGGTTCTAATTGTCGAAGAAAATATTTATGAGGTTGCAGCTGCGTGTAACGCAATCTTGACTGTATCAGGAACCGTGACATTACAGATAGCCTTGGCTGGAACACCGATGGCCATTCTATACAAGGTAGCACCTTTAAGTTATGCCATCGGTAAGCGTTTAATCAAAATAGAATATGCCGGGTTGACAAATATTGTTGCAGGACGCGGTGTTGTTCGCGAATTTATTCAGGATGCTGCAGAGCCTGCAGCAATGTCTCGAGAGGTCTTACGTTTGCTCGAAGATCAAGATTATATTGAAACAATGCGTAGAGACCTGGGTGAGGTTCGACAGTTGCTCGGTGAGCCTGGTTGTTCGGTGCGGGTCGCCGCTATTGCCGCAGAAATGTGTGCAGCGATTTCTTAGACGAGGTTGTTTCGTTTTGCTGACAGATAAACAAAAGAATATCTATCTCAGACTCATCAGTTATGCTTTGCCGTATAAGTGGATTATTGCACTATCGATGGTGGCTTCCATGGGGGTTGCTGCAACAGATGCCATTCTCGCTTATCTGGTTAAGCCGTTTGTTGATGAGTTGATTGTTGCTGGCAACATGGAACTGGCAAAGGTAATACCGTTTCTGGTTGTTGGTCTGGCAGCTTTTAAGGGCATCTCCCGTTACGTTCAGGAGTACTATATTCGTACCGCAGGTCAGAGTGCTGTTCAAGACATTCGTAATCAAGTTTTCGGCCATTCAATCAAATTGTCGATGCGCTTTTTTACCGGCAATTCTTCTGGCTCATTGATGTCAAGAATTCTCAATGATGTCAATGTATTGCAAGCTGCACTTGCAGAGGTTCTGGTAACTTTGCTGCGCGAGACTCTGACCATTGTGGCTTTGACCGGTTACGCTTTTTATGTCGATTGGAAGATGACTCTGATGGCTTTTGTTGTGATTCCTATATCTGTTTGGCCCGCAGCTGCCATTGGTAAAAAAATAAAAAAGTTTTCCCGGCGTGGTCAGGATGCGATGGGAAATGTGACCAGTGTTCTGGAACAGAGTTTTTCCGGTATTAAGGTGATTAAAGCATTTGCTACTGAAGAACGGGAAGAACAGAAATTTGTTCAGGAAAATTCCGGTTTTTTTAAATTTATCCGTAAAACATTTAAATATTCGGCAGCTTCGGCTCCTGTAATGGAGCTTCTGACGTCATTTGGCGTCGCTGCTGTTCTCTGGTACGGCCTGAATCGGGTTGCGGTAGACGCAATGACAAAAGGTGAACTGTTTTCCATTCTTGCAGCTGTTCTGATCATGTATACGCCGTTGAAGCGACTGACGAAAGTTAATAACACGATTCAAAAAGCGATCGGAGCCGCAGAGCGGGTTTTTGAAGTACTAGATAATCAGGCTGAAATTATCGATGCTCCAAATGCAGTTGATTTGCCTCGAAGTCAAGGGTACGTCAGTTTTGAAAATGTCAGGTTTGCTTATGATGACGATCTGGTTTTGCGCGATTTTTCTGTACAGGCAAAACCGGGTGAGGTTGTTGCTCTGGTCGGGGCAAGTGGTGCCGGGAAAAGTACTCTGATCGGATTATTGAACCGGTTTTATGATCCACAGCAGGGGCGCATCCTGATTGATGATCACGATATCCGTGGAGTCACCCAGAAAAGTTTGCACGCAAATCTGGCGTTGGTTGATCAAGAAACGTTTCTGTTTAATGATACTATCGCCAATAACATCCGCTATGGACAATCTGATGCCGATTTTTCCCTTGTAGAGTCGGCTGCCACTCAGGCTTATGCTGATGAATTTATCCGGCAGATGCCCGATGGTTATGAGACGAAAATTGGTGATCGCGGTGTGCGCCTGTCTGGTGGACAGCGGCAGAGGCTCTGTATTGCTCGTGCAATTTTGCGTGATGCTCCGATATTGTTATTAGATGAAGCAACCAGTGCTCTGGATACTGAAAGTGAAGCCATGGTGCAGCAGGCTCTCGGAAATTTGATGCAAAATCGGACTACGTTTGTTATCGCACATCGTCTTTCTACCATTATGCACGCAGATCGAATTCTGGTTCTTGATCAGGGTGAAATCGTTGAATCAGGAAACCACCAGGAATTGCTTGAATACGGTGGACAGTACAAACGTCTCTGCGATGCACAATTTGGAGAGCAGAGCTGATGAAGCTAGAGTCCTGTCATGCATAAACTGTCGCACCTTGCTTGTTCTTTTACGCGCCAACTGCGTTGTGTCTTCCGCTGTATAGCTTTGGCTATGCAGCGAAAAACACGCCTTGTTGACACGCAAAATCCCGGCGCAAGTTTGCAACATTCTACGCCCGACAGGACTCTGGGTGACCGACTGCTGTTGATGTTTGTTCCTTTTATCGCCTCACGGCTGATGCATTTACTTAATTTGACGTTGAGAAAAGAAACCCTGGGAGAGGATCAACTTCGTAGTGCTTGGGAGCGTGGTGAGCAGGCTATTATTCCTTTTTGGCACGATCAACTGTTTTTGCTGGTTTTTGGATACCCGGCGAAACATGCAAAATTGTTGATAAGCGCGTCAAAGGATGGTGAACTTCTTGCTCGAACTATGAAATACTTTGATCAGGACACTGTTCGGGGGTCATCCTCGCGTGGTGGTCGTGCCGCCTTCAAGGAGATGCTGGATTTGTGCAAAGAGCCAGTTGATATCGTTTTAACTCCGGACGGTCCCAGGGGGCCCAGACATGAACTTAAGGATGGTGTCGTGCAGTTGGCACGGATGAGCGGCCGTCCAATTATCCCGATGGCGTTTGTCTGTAATCGTGGACATCGGTTTCAATCCTGGGATCGGTTTTTGTTTCCTTATCCATTTGGACGAGGAGTCTATTCTTTTGGGAAACCGCTTTATTTTGACAAACAAGAGGGTGTGGATGTGTTTCGTGAGCGGCTGAAAAAAGCGATGCAAGATAACCAACAACAGGCTGAAGCTCGGCTGGAGTCGTATGGTGTATCTGCTGTATAATTTGTTATTATTACTTTCTGCACTATTTCTGGTGCCGTATTACCTGCTACGTGGATTTCGTTACGGCAAAAGTCGTCGTGGTATCAGAGAGCGGTTAGGTTATTATTCTCCGGAACAACTGAGCTTACTTCGAGAAAAAAAAACGATCTGGATTCATGCCGTTTCAGTTGGTGAAACTCGTGCGGCAATGCCTTTGATCAGACAAATCCGCTTACAATATCCTGATTATCTGATTCTTGTGACTAATGTTACCGAGACCGGCCATGCGATTGCTCTAGAAGATAAAGAAATTGATCTTTGTCTGTTTTTTCCTTTCGATTTTTCCTGGGCTGTACGTAGAGCCCTTAGTACGGTCAATCCCGAACTGATTATAATTGTTGAAACCGAAATCTGGCCTAATTTTACCCGTCAGGCACATCAATTTGAGATTCCGCTGATACTGGTCAATGGACGCATATCGGATCGTTCTTTCCCCCGTTATCGTTTTTTCCGATTTTTATTACGACCGATTCTGGATCGATTTTCCTCTTTTTGCATGCAGTCGCAGACTGATGCTGAACGGATTACTGCTTTGGGGGCCCCCGATGGAAGGGTGGAGAATACTGGCAACCTCAAGTTTGATCATGATTTGATGAAGGTGACAACAGAACAAGTGCAGCAGAAAAAAAATCAATACCAGCTACCTGAGCAGGTCGCAATTCTGGTTGCTGGAAGCACCCATGAGAAGGAAGAAAAACTGCTTCTTGAGGCCTATCGACAAATATCGACACAGATTGAGCGGAAGCTGCTTCTGGTTCTGATCCCACGCCATCCGGAACGTAAACGGGAAGTACAGTCTCTGCTGAAAGAAGCTGGATTCAAGTATCGACTGCGTAGTTCTTTGCAGGAAGGGGACAAGGCACTTTCTCCCGGAGATGTTTTGCTTGTCGATACTCTGGGTGAGGTTCTCGATTTTTATAGTGTTGCTGATCTGGTTTTTGTTGGCGGAAGTCTCGTTCCTATTGGTGGCCATAATCTATTGGAGGCGGCATTGTTGGCAAAACCAGTTATATTTGGACCACATGTCCATAACTTTAAGGAAATTTCTGCAAAATTGATTCGGGCCGGCGCCGGCGTAAAGGTTGCAACTCAGCAGGAGTTGGTCAGGCATAGTATCATTATGCTTAACGATCCAGCACGTAGCCGGGCTATGGGACAGGCGGGAAGTTCTTTAATTGCAGAAAATGCCGGGACAACCGAGCGTACTATGCGGCATATCTCCAAAGCTTTGAAATGAGTAAACTGACTGGTTTCCATCATCGCTTTGTAGCTCAAGGTGCAAATAATCTGTCTGAGAGAATTCTTTTGCTGCTCCTCCTGCCCTTTTCATTCATTTACGGGGCAGTCAGTTGGGTTCGTAATCTTTGTTATGATTATGAATGGTTCCCCGCTTATAGTTCTTCTCTCCCAGTGATTTCTGTCGGGAATCTTGCTGTTGGCGGAACCGGAAAAACCCCCGTCGTTGACTGGCTGGTAAAAGAGTTTCACAAACGGGGAAAGCATCCCGCAATCATCAGTCGTGGCTATTCTGGAAACTTTGACGGCGCTGTCGGGGTCGTTTCAACTGGAGATGGAATTTTAATGACAGCTGTCGAATGTGGGGACGAGCCCTATCTACTGGCGAGAAGAAATCCATACTGTCCGGTTTACATTTCTAAAAAGCGGATTGATGGTATCAAGGCTTTGGAAAAGCTGCCAAATATTGATGTGATCATTTTGGATGATGGATTTCAACATCGGGCGGTCAAGCGGGATGTCGACCTGGTTTTGCTCGATGCCACCCGGCCACTTGGAAATAGCTTGCCTCTTCCAGCAGGGAATCTTAGAGAATTCCCGGGTGCTTTGAAAAGAGCCGATTTCCTGCTTATGACTCGCTCTGGAGTTCAAGGACAATCCGATTTTATGGGGTATCATGCCTATAATAGCTGCCATCAACTGGCTGATATTGCCGTCTGTCTCGATGGACATGCGGTTCCTATCAGCCAGCTCAAAAAGCTTAATCTTCTGGCTTTTGCTGGAATAGCTGATCCTGAGAGTTTTTTTACCTCTCTGGAAAATATGGGATTGTCGTTGCAACGGAAACTCCCTTTTGCGGATCATGTTGAATATCAAAATCAGATCATGAAACAGCTGCATACCCAAGCAGTCAGTGTAGATGCCTTGATCACAACTGAAAAAGATGCTGTCAAGCTGTCGGCTGATATGTTTGAATTGCCCTGTTATCAAATTTCTATGGATATCAATATTGATAATTCCACCGAATTGATTGAAAATATAACAAAACGTCTATGGAGTTAAGAAATGCCTGTACCTTCTGAACTGTTAGAGATTCTGGCCTGTCCAAAGTGTAAACAGGTGGTGGAACTTGCCACTGATGGTGACATTATCTTTTGTAATGCGTGCCAATTACGTTATCCGGTGCGTGACGATATTCCGGTTATGCTGATTGATGAAGCTGAGTCTGTGGAGAGTTGAACCTGGTGTCGGCCAAGAATTTAGGGAACCAACCAATACGGCGGATTCTGGTGCGTGGCGTCAACTGGATTGGCGATGCAGTGATGACGACTCCGGCACTTGCTGCTTTACGTAGCCATTTTCCACGAGCGGAAATTGTGATGCTAGCCAATCCTCTGGTGTCAGAGCTGTTCCAGTTTCATCCGAGCGTCGACCGGGTGATGATCTACGATAAAAAAGGTTGGCATCAAGGATTGGGTGGCTTATGGCGGATGTCCAAAGAGTTACGCGATGAGCATTTTGATGCGGCATTTTTGTTGCAGAATGCCATTGAAGCAGCATTGTTGGCTTTGTTTGCCGGGATCCATCGGCGGGCAGGGTACACAACTGATGGACGACGGCTGCTACTTAACTATCCGGTACATGTGACCGCTGCAGATAAACAGTTGCACCATACCGATTACTACTTGGGCTTACTTGCTCAGTTGGGAATCGAAGGTGGTGATGGAAAGTTGTGTCTGGCTTGTACTGATGTTGAGCAGCAGTGGGCACAATCGACTCTTCAGAATGATAATGTCATCGCTATCAATCCGGGTGCTGCTTATGGTTCGGCCAAGCGCTGGTTCCCTGAGCGATTTGCCGAAGTCGGTGATGCTCTTGCTGAACGTTATGATGCTCGAATCTTGCTGACAGGTGGCCCTGGGGAAATAGAAATAGGTCGTGATATTGCTGCTGCGATGCAATGTCAGCCTCTTAATATGATCGGAAAGACCTCGGTCAGGGAGATGATGTCGCTGTTGGCGCACAGTCGACTGTTGGTGACCAACGATTCTGGGCCAATGCATGTTGCCGCAGCGTTTTCGACACCCATTGTGGCAATTTTTGGCCCGACAGATCATACCACCACGTGTCCGGCGTCAGAAAACGTAAAGATAGTGCGCAAACAAGTCGATTGTGCTCCTTGTTTGTTGCGGCAATGTCCAACAGATCACCGCTGTATGACAGAGATAACGGCCGCTGATGTTATCATGGCAGCTGGCCAATTATTGGATATGTCCGAATGAAAGTACTGATCGTCAAGGTGAGTGCTCTGGGGGATGTAATTCATACCCTTCCAGTTCTGGCTTATTTACACAGTGCCTGTCCTGAGGTTGAAATTGACTGGTTGGTTGAAGAGGGATTTTTCCCGGTACTTGATGGTCATCCGTTGCTTCGGCAGTTGATCCCACTGCAGACTAAGCGCTGGAGACAACTTTCTCCACTCTCGATGTTGCGTGAATTATGGCGTTTTGCTAGGCGGTTGCGTCAGCGCCGTTATGATCTAGTTTTTGATTTGCAAGGCAACAGCAAAAGTGGGTTTTTTACACTGATCAGCCGTGGCAGAGATAAATATGGTTTCGATCGTCATCAGGTGCGTGAATGGCCAAACTTGCTGGCAACGCGTCATCATATTGCCCTGAGTGATGATGATCACCATGTTGCCCAGCGGGCTTTGGCTATTGTGCGGGCAGCCCTTTCCGAGGGAACCGATTTGCGCTCAGCCGGGCCGCTGCAGGTACTCCCAATGGCTCGGAAAATAGTTGAAAAGCAATTGCAGCAACTTGATCTCTTGCACCGTTCCCTGGTGGTGCTCCATTATGGTACGACGTGGCAGACAAAGTTGTGGAGTTTAGAAAGTTGGCAACGGTTGGCAAGACAGCTGGTTGAGCAGAGCGATTTGTTGCCGCTTTTGACTTGGGGGAATGACGAGGAACTTAAGGCTGCTACTGTGATTTCCGAGGCAACAGCAGGACAGGCAGTTATCTGGCCGCGTGGCAGTTTGCCCGAACTAGTGGCGCTGTTGGATTGCGTTGATTTGGTCGTTGGTTGTGATACTGGGCCAATTCATATTGCTGCAGCCCTGGGTACCCCGACGGTTTCACTGTTTCGAGTGACGGACGCAACCCGCAATGCACCTACTGGGGAAATTCATCGCAGTTTACAGACCCCGATGAGTTGTGCTGGTTGCTTGCTGAAGCAGTGTGACAAAGATGCACAATGTGCCGCATCAATTTCAGTTGCCGATGTCTATCGAGCAATCACTGAACTTACGACTGCTGCAAGCAAGAGAGGTTAACGATGCAGGAAAAAATTAGCCAACACCTTAATCGTCATATTGAAGTTTTTCAACAGGCGGTTATCCCGATGGTAGCGGATGTTGAACGCTGTGCCCAGTTGATGTGCCGGGCGTTAAAGCAAGGGAATAAAATCCTTGTTATGGGCAACGGTGGTTCTGCCGCCGATGCCCAACATTTTGCTGCCGAGCTGGTTGGTCGCTTTTTGAAAAATCGGGCAGCATTGCCAGCAATTGCTTTGACCACCGACACGTCAATTCTTACCGCTGTTGCTAACGATTTTGGCTACGAGCAGGTATTCAGCCGTCAGGTTGAAGCGCTGGTCAAGCCTGGTGATGTTGTTATAGGTATCTCAACCAGTGGCAATTCTATCAATGTTCAGCGGGCACTCGATTTGGCATCAGAGTTAGATTGTAAAACGATTGCTTTTTTGGGTCGTGATGGGGGCAGCATAGCAGCACAGGTTGATCTGCCGTTGATCGTGGCTGTAAAAGAGACACCGCGTATTCAGGAGGTGCATCTGACCTTGATCCATATTCTTTGTGATCTGATTGAGTCTGAAATGTTTGTGGACGCTGAATGATGGAATTCGATGTATGCGATTAGCTTTTGTGCTGTTCAAGTATTTTCCCTATGGTGGTTTACAGCGTGATTGCATGAAAGTTGCTCATGAATGTCTACAGCGTGGTCACAATATTGATTTTTATTGCATGGAATGGACTGGGTCACGTCCGCAGGGGATGACGGTTCATATTGTTGATGTAAAAGAGTGGCGCAACTATCGACGTTACGAACTGTTCGCCCGCCAGGTCATGCAGCAGCTTGACCATGTAGAATATGATGGTGTAATCGGTTTTAACCGTATGGCAGGCCTTGACCTCTACTTTGCTGCCGATCCTTGTTTTGCTCTCAAATGCGAACAGCGGCAGTTCTGGTATCGTTATCTGCCTCGTTCTCAGAGCTTTTTACGTTCTGAAGCGACGGTGTACAGTCGGAATAGTGTAACAGAGCTCATGTTATTGTCGGATCAGGAAATTCCGCAGATCCAACGTTTGTATGGTACTGCCACACAACGTTTTCATCTTTTGCCGCCTGGTGTGGCCAGAGATCGATTGGCAGTGGATGATTATCATCAGCAACGAATTGAGTTTCGACGAGAACTTGGTTTGAGTAAAGAGCAAAAATTATTACTCATGGTTGGTTCTGGTTTTAAAATCAAAGGGGTTGATCGAGCTGTGGCGGCGCTGGCGCGTCTTCCGGAACCTCTGCGTCAGAAGTGTGTTCTAATGATTCTCGGTCACGACAACAGTAGTCAGTTTAAGCGACAGGCACGTCGACTAGGGCTGGGTAGTCAGGTTCGATTTATGGGCGGGCGTGACGACGCATCCCGATTCTTTTTTGCCGCAGATCTGCTGGTGCATCCAGCGTATCGTGAAGCAGCAGGGATGGTTCTGCTTGAGGCTGTGGCGGCCCAGCTGCCCGTATTGGTCTCTGATACCTGTGGTTATAGTTTTCATATCCAACGCTCAAAAGCAGGTTGTGTCCATCAATCACCGTTTGATCTACAGCGTTTTAGTTGTGAGTTAGCGACAATGCTTGAAAAAGATCCATACGATTGGCAGCAGGCTGCGCGTGAGTATGTTGCGACTATAGATATTTTTGGTTTGGCGACAAAAGCTACCGATGTGATTGAGCAGGTACTGCAATGATTGTTTTACCAAAATCATGGCAACAGCAATGGCAGGGCAAAGATCTTTTTGAACAGATACTGAGCCTTGAAGGGGAAGAGTTCCGTAATATGGACGGGCGGCGAACCTTGCGTTTTGAAAAAGATGGTCGGGGCTATTTTGCCAAACTCTATTCTGGTATTGGCTGGCCGCGGATTTTAAAGAGTCTGCTGACTCTACGTAAGCCGCCTGTACTGTCTGCAGCTAACGAATGGCTGGCAATCAAAAAGCTGGAAGAGCTTGGTGTCACAACCATGACCCTGGTCGGTTATGGTGAGCAGGGCGCCAGCCCCGCACATCGGCAATCCTTCATTATCACCCAAGAGTTGGAACAGACTGAAAGCCTTGAGGATTTTTGCCGCAACTGGAAGGATCAAGCACCTGATTGTCGACTCAAGTGGGCCATGATCAGAAAATTGGCTCAAATTTCGCGACAACTGCATGAAAATGGGATAAATCATCGTGATTATTACCTGTGCCATTTCTTGTTGGATATTTCGTCTGGGCGAGACAATGTAAATCCTGATAGCCTAACCCTATTTCTGATTGATTTACATCGGGTCCAATTCAGATGCCGACTACCACAGCGCTGGCGTCTTAAAGATTTGGCCGGTCTTTATTTTTCCAGCATGGAGATTGGTCTGACACAGCGCGATTTATACCGTTTTATCTGTGTTTATACCCACCAGTCGTTACGGCCAGCTCTTTCTGAAAACAAGCGATTGTGGCAGCAGATTGAGCGCAGAGGAGAGCGCTTGTTGAAACGTTTTTACCGGAAATATAGCTCATGAATGTTTTGCGGCAGTTTATTTATAACTACAGGTGGCTCCTGTTGATTGCACTGTTGTCGCTACTGTTGAAAATAGTCTTACTGCTGCAGGGTGAGATAGTAAATCCTGATGCCGTGACTTATATTGCAGCAGCAGAGAGCCATTCTCAGGGGCTATTTAGCGAAGGGTTACGCTACTATCGGATGCCATTGTATCCCTTATTGTTGGCTGTAATGCATATTATAATTCCCAATTGGATTCTTGCTGGGCAGTCATTGACAATTTTTTCTTTGGTGTTGGTTTTATGGCCTTTATATGCCATGACCAAGCGGTTATTTACTCATCAAGTTGCACTTTGGACCATACTTCTATTTGCGGTTTTGCCAGAATTCAATACACTTGCCATTATGCGTGACCCGCTGTTTTTATTGTTGGTACTGAGTGCGCTATACTTCTTGGTGATATTTTATCAAGACAAGCAGATCTGGTGGATTGTAGGTTTTGCCGTG
The DNA here is from genome assembly GCA_029933365.1 of Desulfuromusa sp. The sequence continues at coordinate 71,439 of JAOZOH010000002.1, forward strand.
CTATCTGTTTTGGCGTCTCTGGTTCGTATTGAGGGGATATTGTTGTTTATACTTGCCACACTTCCTATTTTGTTTTACTGGCAGCAACTAAGGAAGGTGGGCAGTAGTCAGGTTCGATTAGTTATCTGTCTGTTTCTGATTTTTGCTACCATGACCTCTCTTCTCTGGGGTGTGAATGTAGTTGGTTTCAATAGGGAACTACGCTTGAATGAGGTGACAAGGTGGGGGAGTGATCTGCTTAGTTTAGATTTTTTCTCTGGATATCAGCTCTTAATGGAGTCAATAAAAAATCTCCAGCATAGTTTGCCTGGAGGACATTTACGTAATAACTTGCTAGAAGTAACTCGCCATTATGCCCCATTGATTTATTTCATTGGTCTGTTTGAGGTGTTAGCTACAGCCGTTTTCCCTACTTCTCTATTGGCTTTCTGGGCGTATCGCTGGCGGGGGAAAAGACTATTTTGCTCTGATCGCTGGCTGATTTTGTTACCATGGGCGTCATTCATCTTGCTCAATCTTCTCTTTTTGCTGAAAATGAACTTTATTCAGACCCGCTATTTCTGGATTCCTATTGTTCTGAGTCTACCCTGGGTTGGTTTTGGAATCAGCTTATGGTGGCAATATCGCCAAACCCGGAAATTGGTCGTAATAATAGTGGTGACAATGATTTTTATCGCTCCACTGTCAAAGACTCTTGCTGTTACTGGCAGGTCGAAGGATTTAGCTGTTATTTCTGTTGGCAGATGGTTGCAGGATTGTGATCCGCAGCAACAGAAGGGGATTTTTTTCAATGATCGTCTTATCCCGCTTTATGCTGGTCGAACTTCCGATGTCTCAAAGGTACGTACCGTGAAGCAGATAAGGTCTCTTCTGCGTAATGGTGACCCTGCTAGCATAATTGCACTCCGTTTAATCAAGGAAGATAGTCACAATTTGCAGTTTGATGGTTTTACGCACGTCAGTACATATGGAGATGGGGCTAGGGTGTATATGATTTTTACCAAAGGGCATAGCGCTAGTTTGTCAAAGTAAGGGCGGTGTCGAAATTGATCTTTTCGATAATCTCACCCGACAAGGTACTATTGGCTGATAAATTGTAAATATTGACCCCTTTGTCCTCTGCCGCTTGGCGCCCCAGTTCAAAACAAACTTTGATATACGGATTATAGACCGGCAGAAAGTCCGGGGCAATATTGTGGCTGTACTTGCTGTCGAAATAGGTTTTTCCTGTCCCGCCCAGATCCATCCCGATCAGATATGTGTATTGATAACCAAGGGCTACAGCCAATTGAGTAGCCCATACTGCGACGGTTTTGGAAGAAAAGAAACCAAGTTCGGCATTGGTGCTGAAGCCGATAGTCCCTCGTGCACGGTTATGATCCGGTGATAGATAGATATCAATGTGATTGTGGTAGATATCATAAAATTGCTTGGCAGATAAACGCGGCTTATCGTAATGCTTATCAACTGATTCGATCAGGTAAATATTATCATGCTGTTGCAATAATTCTGGGTTACGCTCACATAGATGTGAAATGCCAGAAAATGGGAAAAAACATTTGGCCCCAGACTTGATGGATTGCTCAACAAATTCCCAGCACACATCAAATACCCGGTGATCAGCAATGACGCAATGGGTGGGGATCACATCGGCCTGAATAAATCTTTTTATTGAACCATTGAGGCTGATACTATGGTGAGGTGGTATCCGTCTTAAATCGATATCTTTAAGTGACGGTCCGGCAGCAATGATAAATGCACTAGTATTCTCTGGCGCTTTAATTGATGTCGCTGAACGAACCACGCTCAACTTCGCACCACGCCAGATGACCTGATGGCCAGCATCGGTACGAACCATTTTAAATTGTGGATGACAGGTGTCAAGGTGTTTCCAGTTTCTTGTAAGCAAGGCGCGGCGCAGCTTACGTTGCCATTTTTTCATGATTTCCTCGCCAAATAAGTACCATTATGTTTGATTCCCAGGGAGTTGCTGTCAAGTTTTTTTGTTATCATGCGCGATGGCAACCAATGTGTATTACTTTGGTAGTTTTTGGTTAAACCATTTTTGTAACTGTGGTTGAGCCTTCCAATTGGTTAGAAAACGTTCTCTGTCAATTTTATAATGGCGTAAAAAAGTACGCAGATAACGAAACTCCCGCATGGCATCCAAATCGATTACATAAGGCTGGTTTTTGTGAACCAGAAAGTTTGTCGCTTTGCAATCCCCATGGTGGATGCCGATACTATGTAGTAATGAAAAAAGCAAAACAAACTGCCTAGCGGTCTTACTATTAGTGCTCTCCTTCGTTGGTTGTTGACTGAGCATATCAGTGGCATCTGGTGCATCGATGTGTTCACACACATAGTATGCCCCCCAACGTAAAGGGCCCAAGCGTTTTTCAATCACCGCGATTGCTCGTGGTGTAGCAATCCCGGAAATGGTCAGACGGTGAGAATTTCCCCAAGAGACCCAGGCACGGCTGGGGCGCAGACAGCGTTTTAACCCATGCCAAAAATTTTTGATATTATATCGTTTGATAACCCAATCACCTTGTTGATGATGGATCTGCGTTACCGTGGCACTATTGCCGTCTTTTAATATTTTACCTGCTGTAATCAGGGAGTCAGGGTCAGATAGTAGTTGCTGTATGCGTTCAGAGTTGGCATCGCGACGATAAATGGCAACCTGGCGTTTGCTGTCACGTCGAATAAATTCACTGCAAGTTCTGTAACTTTTCTTGATATATTTGTGCCGTCGCTGCTTACGCTTTATAGCTAGCAAATCAATTAGAGGATTGAGCAGTTCGGTTAAATCGAGATGGCGTTGCCGGGCGTATTCTGTGAGTGCCGGTTCGATTAGATGGTCAAAAGTTGGAGTTAGCTGTGCAAAAAACAGAGCAAGGTTACCCAAGCTGGGTTCGTGGCTTAATGGCGTTCCCGCATGTTGATTGTTTATGGTATCAGCATCAATCGTGTACCAGCGCTGCTTGCTATACAAAAAGTTGTTCAGGTGCAGATCCTTTTGCCACAGACCAGCCTGATGGTGGGCTGCCTGTTCTGAGAGCAGTTGGTGCAAGAAACTGAGGCGTTGCTCGTCGTCGGTTAGTTTCTGCCAGATAGTTAGCGCTGTCTCAGCCCCAGGTAGCTGTTCAAATATCAGTACAGGTGTCTGGTCATTCAGTTGGCCAGAAAATAGCAGGGATGGTGTGGTGATATTGGTTTCCTGCAGAGCGGCAACGCCAACTTTTTCACGCTGCCAGTGACGCTTGGCACTGTGTGGGTCGAGGAACAGCTTGGCGACGACCGGTTTTCCTTGCCAGTGTCCACTACAGACCAGACGTTTTCTCGGCAGGTTGCGTAATGGCTTTTCACATACCAGTAAGGAATCGTTCTCGCAACTAAGCTGCAGAGAGGCTGGCCAGGATGGAATATCAGTGAGCATGTTTATCTTATCTACCAGTGTGGGAATAAAAAAAAGATATTTCTATTGAGTGAGTAAGTATTATAATGACCCGTTTTTATTGTCTGACAAACTCAGAATTGACATTCATAATAAGGGATTTAAAAAAATGAAGAAACCCTATTTGCCAATCAACCTTGAAAAAATAAGCACCTATTCTTTGCTGGATCGAGATAATAAGGTAAATGTGGCGGAACATTTTGCAGCTGTTCCCACCGCCGATAGTTCTTTCAGAACATTCTACGACAGCCTGCCAAATTTGCTTGGTGCAGAATCGTTACGTGCAGTTGTCACAGCCATCATTAATGCCCACAGAAAGCAACGGCCAGTTGTGTTGGCGATGGGGGGACATGTCATTAAATGTGGCCTGCAACCAGTTTTGAAGAAATTAATCGATTCCGGGATTATTACCGCTGTGGCAATGAACGGATCGGTTGTTATTCACGACTACGAAGTTTCGCTGGTCGGGGCAACTTCTGAAGACGTGGGGGCCGTCTTGCAATCGGGGGATTTTGGTTTTTCCCGTGAAACCGGTCAGGGGATAAATGCTGCTTTGGTTGAAGGTCAAAAGGATGGGGTTGGTTTTGGTCGCGCAGTCGGAAATGCAATTATCCGGCATGAACATCCCTATCGAAATTCCAGCCTCCTCGCGACCTGCGTCGAAAACGATATTCCCGTTACCGTTCATGTTGCTATTGGGACTGATATTGTTCACCAGCATCCTCAGGCAGATGGAGCTGTGATCGGAGCACTTTCAATGCATGATTTCCGTTTGTTGGCCTCGGTGGTTGCTGATCTAGGCGATGGGGGGGTCTGGCTCAATGTTGGTTCGGCAGTTCTGCTACCTGAGGTTTTTCTTAAAGCATTATCCGTTGCACAGAATCTGGGTTACCAGGTTGATAATTTCACCACCGCAAATTTTGATATGATCCAGCACTATCGACCATTGCAGAACGTTGTCAAACGACCGACAACAGGGCAGGGTCGTGGCTACACGATTACCGGGCATCATGAAATCAATATCCCGCTACTGGCATTTGCTGTGTTGGATGGCTTGTCAAAAGAGGAACGGTCATGAATCGACAACAGTTGGAGCAAATTTTCACCTCAATGAAAACGGCCAGGGTGTTGGTGGTTGGTGACCTGATTCTAGATAAATATACTTGGGGCAGCGTTGACAGGATTTCACCAGAGGCTCCGGTTCAGGTGGTTGAAGTAGAGCGTGAAGAGGTGCGTCTTGGTGGTGCTGGCAATGTGGTTAATAACTTACTTTCATTGGGCTGTCAGGTTTCGCTTGCTTCGGTGGTTGGTGCTGATGCTGATGGTCGTGAGCTGCTTTCGCTATTGCAGCAAAAGGACCTTGATTTTTCCGCTATCCAGCAATTGAAGCAGCGTAAGACCAGTTGTAAAACCAGAATATTGGCAAATCGTCAGCAGATATTGCGAGTTGATCGGGAGTCTGTTGGACCAATTACAGCTGTTGAGCAGGACGAGTTGTTTGCCAAGGTTTCGACATTATTACCTGATGTTGATGCTGTTCTCATCTCCGATTATCTCAAAGGAGTACTGGTGCCGGAGCTGTTGCAACGGATTATTATTGCGTGTCAAAAGCAACAACTGCCGGTAGTTATTGACCCTAAGGGGAAAGATTTCAGCCGTTATCGTGGTGCTACCGTTTTGACTCCTAACCGTCGTGAGGCGGAGATTGCTACCAGTACTGCAATTAGCGATGAGGGTTCTTTGCTTGAAGCGGGTGGCCAATTGTTGCGCCAATTGCAACTTGATGCTGTTGTGCTTACTCGCAGCGAAGCGGGTATGAGTCTGTTTACCGCAAATGGAGCTGTCAATCATTTTCCCACCGAGGCGCGCGAGGTATTCGATGTCTCTGGTGCTGGCGATACTGTTGTCGCTACTATTGGCGCTGCTTTAGCAGTCGGTTTGCAACTGGAAGATGCAGTTAAATTAAGCAACTTAGCTGCTGGAATTGTCGTTGGTAAACTTGGTACCTCAACTGTTGTTCCTGACGAAATTCTCAATTTGCTCTTACGTCAAAGTGGGACAACGGAAAGTAAAATTCTCTCTTCGATCCAAATGCAGACAGCTCTGGAACCATTACGTGCTGCCGGAAAGCAAATTGTCTTTACTAATGGTTGTTTCGATCTGCTGCATGCCGGACATGTAAAGTATTTGCAACAGGCTCGTCAGCTTGGGGATTTGTTGATATTAGGGCTCAATTCTGACACGTCGATCCGCAGGCTCAAAGGGGAGAAGCGCCCTTTACTGGAGGAAACGGAACGAGCACAGATTCTTGCTGCGCTGGACTGTATTGACTATCTGGTTATTTTCGAAGAGGACACCCCACTGGAATTATTGGCAGTTGTCCGACCAAATGTATTAGTAAAAGGTGGAGATTATCTAGCAGAGGAGGTTGTCGGCAAAGAACTGGTTGAAAGTTATGGTGGCAAGGTTGAGTTGATTCAGTTTGTCGAAGGTAAATCGACAACCAATATTATCGATACGGTGCTCAATCGGTATCGTAATGATTGATCAGGGGTTGCGTCCGGCAATTTTCCTCGATCGCGACGGAACTATCAATGTTGAAAAAGGGTACCTGATTCACCTGGACGATTTTGAATTTCTACCTGGCGTACCGGAAGCCCTGAAAAAACTCCAGAATGCCGGTTTTCTGTTGGTCATTGTGACCAATCAGTCGGGAATTGCACGCGGTTATTTTAGTCTGGAGCAAGTCAACAAGTTGCATCAGTATATTATTCTTCAGCTTGAACAATTTGGAATATCTCTTGCGGGCATCTATATTTGTCCACATCACCCAACCTGTGGGCAGGGTGAGTATCTGCGCGATTGTGAATGTCGTAAGGGGAAACCTGGGATGCTACTTAAGGCCGCAGAAGATCTGAACATAGATTTGCGCCACTCATTTATGATTGGTGATAAACTTGCTGATATTGAAGCTGGTTACGCAGCAGGTTGCAGTACTTATCTGGTTAAAACTGGATATGGGAAAGATTTTGAAGCAGCCGCCACAACTTATGGGGCAGAGGTAGTGAATGATCTGCCGACAGCTGCTGACAAGATTGTTGAGGTAAAAAATGACTAATTTTTTCTTTGCATTGCCATGGTGTAATGTTAGTCTTCTTTGGTGTTCATCTTGAACATGTGCGAAGGGGGCCATTCTTTGTAAGACATTTCACCTAGTTGTTCAGGTTTAATATGGACACTTCACTTATTGGGGGATTACTATGAAAAAAGGCCTCCTCCGCAGAATCTGTGGGTAGGCGGCAGTAAAAAATAGAGCATTGCTTCC
>JAOZOH010000106.1 GCA_029933365.1 Desulfuromusa sp.
ATCACATTATTATTGGCAATGGGGATTTTGTCAGTCTGGCAGATCGTGGCTTATTTTGATCTGATTCTCCACTGGTTCATTGGCTGTTTTACATTGAAAGCAACGTAATTATTCAGCATGATTAAGTCCATAACCCCGAGATTAAGACATTTCCCCCGTGGCTACAAACACTGCTGAAATACGATAAAGGTTTCCTTGAAGTTTGGTCTGATCAAGTCTGCGGGCACCCCCATCGACCAGTTTAATTTTACACTTTGTCGTTGCCAACCTCTGAGAAAACAATGTATTTTACCCTCCAAAATATCCGGTCGTATCACAAAGTTCCCCCCTTTTTGTTGGATGATTGATCAATGAAGTGGTTGCCTTTCTCTTATAAAGATACTCTTAGGCCCTGGTTTAAAGAGGAAGAGTTGGAAAAGGGTTGGAAACTTTTAGCAGAAGAATTATCAACAACGTTGTTTTTCCGGAACTTCGGTGGTGGGTGGTTTAATGGCAAAACCTCTCAGGGACGAGCAATGATTGGTTTCACCAAGACTTCCGGTGCAATTCGAAACTTTAAAATTGATCGATTCTATTGTACCTGTTGCTCCCAGAAACAGGCTGCTGGAAGCCATTGTCGTCATCTGGCTGCAGTCGCAATCTCCCTGTTAGTGGAAAAGGGTGAGACAGAAACACTGCAACCCCTCCCGTTTTACTTTAAACACACCTTCTGGGCTGACATTGCGACCTATCTGTATGACGAGCATGATTCTCTTCATGATCGTTCATTGTCTTTTAAGATCGAACCTGATGAGAGGAAAATAACCGCTGCAAGCGATGATATTCAGATGACGGCAGAAATCGATTTTCTGGCAGCAGGCTTTCTGCAAACCCGGTTTTCTTCGTGTGATATACCAAAAGAAGCGTCTTCTTCATCTCTGGAAGGGCTCATCCAGCTTGGTGATGAATTGGTCAATCTTTCCATGAGTGAAGGAGAAAGAGAACTATTTTCCCGTGGGCACAAAACTCACAGTCTAAGTCGAGATGATTCTCTATGGTTCTGGTTGATGCGGCTACATTATCTCCGTGCCGGGTCGGGCTTTTTTGTTATGCGGGGCAATGATAACCGGAAATCCTCCTTTTCCATCAAGAGTGTCAATACTCTGGATAGCTCTTTTACTCTTGTCCCCGGCCGCAGTCAGGGCTATCGACTTTTTTCCGCATTTAATGAAAAACAGGGTGATGGTGAACCTATTCTTCCCCCGGCCAGAAGTTTCTGGAAGATTTCGTTCAATAATGATTCTACCGCTATCTGCTGTCGGGCCATGTTGGGTCTGGAGTCTGGCGAAATCTTCAGTCGAGAAGAACTTACACGCCAGCGCTGGGGAGACTGGTACCATCTCCCCGACCGGGGTTTCTTGCCAGTGACACCTATCCATTTTGATGCCGACCTGCACCCGCCCAACACACCAGATCAACCTACCCTCTTTGACAGTTCTGGTGATCGTGAGAACCTGCGGGAAGGATTTGACGTCAGTGGGTCAGACTTTAGCACCTTTATTGAACAAAATTGGCAGGCTCTGAATCACAGTGACAATGACACTCATCCAAATTTGCTCCATTTTATACCGGTGGAGAAACCGGATCGAATTCATCTGAATCTCTTGGGCAGTGATGATGACTGGTGCTATCTTGCGGCCAGTTATGGCTTGGGTAATCGAAATATTGACCTGACAGAAATTCTGGAAGCACGGCGGAAAGGTTGGGAATATCTACCCGGCAGGGAGTGGTTGAAATTGCAGGGGACCCCACTGTCTTGGCTGCATAATATTGGCGAAGATCGCCTCTATTTGGACAAAGATGGCGGACAACAGTTAAAACTACACCGTTGGGAGGTTATGACGCTGATATCCAGACTCGATTGTACCATGAGTGGAGGTATCGATGAGCGACAGAATCAGGAACAGGGGCTACCGGTCTTTAATAAGTGGAAAGCTCTGCTAGAGGTTAAAGTTTCAAACCATCTCAGGGAGTACCAAAAGACTGGGGTCGCCTGGTTGGTGCAGCTGTTGGCCAATGGAATCGGCGGGATTCTGGCCGATGAAATGGGGCTGGGTAAAACCCATCAGGCTTTAGCTCTGCTCGATATGGTTGCTAAAATATCCCCAGCGGCCTCTTTTCTGGTGGTGGCTCCAGCTTCGGTGGTTTATCACTGGGCCGATAAAATTAGCCGGTTTTATCCAGCACTCAGTTGGGGGATTTACCATGGCAGTAAGCGGAACCTTGAGCAATGTATGGGGAAAAAGGTTATTCTCACCACTTACGGCATTGTTAATCGTGATGGCTCTGATCTTGGCGGATGTTTCTTTGAAGTGATTGTCTTCGACGAAATTCAGAACCTCAAGAACAGAAAAACCCGGATTCATAGGGCGTCAGCCAGCCTCAACGCTGGAATTAAATTGGGATTGTCCGGCACTCCCATGGAAAATTCGCCGAATGATCTTAAATCGTTGCTCGATATCTGCATCCCCGGAGTTCTGGGGTCAGAGCAGATGTTTCAGCGCCGCTTCACGATCCCGATTGTTGAAGAACAGTCGGAAGAACGTCGTCAGGAACTGGCGGAGCGGATATCCCCCTTCTTTTTGCGTCGACTGAGATCACAGGTCGCCACTGAACTGCCGGAAATAATAGAAAATAGCCGAAATTGTGAACTCCACGCCGACCAAATTCGCCTCTATCGTGAATTTCTTTCTGGACAGGGGAAAAAACTGGTTGAGCAACTGAACGATGAAGGGAGTGATGTTCCCTATATGGAAGTTCTAGCGCTAATCACTTATCTTAAACAGATCTGCGACCACCCCTCCCTGATTTCGGGCGGTAATGACCCGGAAGAGTATGGTTCCGGCAAATGGGAACTGCTCAAGGAGCTTCTCAAAGAGTGCCAGGAAAATGGCTACAAGGTGGTAGTCTTCAGTCAATATACCGCCATGCTCGACCTTATAGAAAACTATTTGCGTGGTATCGGTATCGGTATAGCCTGCCTCCGTGGCGGGATGAATTTGAAAAAAAGGCAACAGGAAATTGATCGTTTTCAGAATGAAGACAGCTGTCAGGTTTTCTGTGCCAGCCTGCTTGCCGGGGGCACTGGAATCGACCTCACGGCCGCTCAATGTGTGATTCATTACGACCGCTGGTGGAATGCCGCACGAGAAGACCAGGCCACCTCCAGGGTTCACCGGATCGGTCAGACACAGGTAGTTGAAGTTTTTAAGCTCATTACAATCGGCACTCTTGAAGAAAAAATTGACAAGTTGATCAGTCGTCGACGGACTTTAGCCGCCCAGTTGGTACAGGCAGATGATGGAAAACTGGTAAGACGCCTGGACAGAAAAGATCTGCTTGATCTTTTGAACTTCTAATCCGAATCATCACCTGAGTCAGTCAATGGGATTGAATATGGTGTGATAACTCCTCTGTTGACTTAGACATTGCTATCTTCCAGATAACTAAAGTATTTTATCAACTATGTTTACCTTTTCCTCCATCAAAGAGTTGATCAATACCCTCAACTGGTCAAAAGAGTTGCTGACCGAAATGTTCGAGAAGCGTAAATCTTTTGCTTACAAATACGAGCATGCAGTAGAAGTGATTGAAGAGTCACGCCTGGATGCTCTTATCGAGTTGGAAGTAATACGCAGAAATGGTCCATTGCTGGAGATTGACGATCAGTTCTTACAATTTTTTGAGCAGATACTTGAAGTCAATGAAGAAATCAACACGGCAACAGTCCATGAAAATATCCGCATTCTGAAACAACACATCAACCACTATTTGCAGGAAAATAACGGCAACCGCAAGTATAGTTATTTGAAAGCCGTCAAGTCGGTGTTACGCAAAATTGGGATGATGACTCTGCGGAATATTGTTGATCTGAACCGTAACATTGAAAATACATTTAAAACTGAACCCACCTATAAAATTAAAATCAGTAAACTCAAGGGATATGATCAAAAACGTCAGGATATCAATGTCCTTATCAGTCAAACACAGCAACTCCTTGATGGTGAGGAGATCACTTTCTTTAAAATTGCCCCTGATGAAGAATTTAGTCGAATTACAAATCAGTTACGTTTACAGCTTAACGAGGCACACCATAATCTGATTGAAACTCAGAAGCAGATTATTGATTTTCTCAATCAGATTAAATATCAAAGTCGAATTCTGGAAAAAATCCGGCAGGTCAAATATCTTAAGGATCAATTTGAGCTGAAAGAGCGGACTAATTTTATGACTGTGATAGCGGATTGCCATGATCTCTTCTTTTCTCCACAGCGGTCTGGGCGGATGAAGCTATCTCTGGATTTGCTTCAAGACGATCAGGTCTACCCAATATTGCTAAAAGCGAGTCAAAAGAGAAAATCTGGTGTTAAGCTTATACGACCAATTGCAGCGAATATCTCTGCTGAATATTTGGCAGCAGAAACGGCATACGAAGTCTTTCTTGATCCTGAGGAGATAAAAAACAGCTTTTTTGCTTCGGGGGACCATCTGTTTAATTTCTTACGGCACTATCAATATCCCAAAGAGGTCACTTTTGAGGAAATGGCGACTCTGTATTGCCAGCTTATCTCCCTTTACGAGGATGAGTTTATTTTGCGTGATACTTATGGCGAATATGAGGGTTTGGAGTATGCGGTCGTCTATCCAAAATGACTTTTACTGAAAAAGAGGTTTTTTATGGCAACAAAGCATACAGCTGACATCTTTGAGATACTGAGCAAAGGGCAGTTTATTAACTCTAACAGTTCCGATGAGCGTATCCGTAAGTTATTTGCTGCGATTGAAGATAATTTTTCTGACCTGAGCCAATATTTCATTGAAATTAACTTGAAGCTGGAACGTGGCGATGAATATTTTTATTTCTCTCGTCCGGAAAACCGAACCGATCTGGAGCGGAAAATAGAGAGTGCTTATAAGTGGATAGATATTCTTGATTTTTTCAAAGCACACGACAATAGTTTTGGTTCTGGGTACCGTTTTACCCCCGCCGAAATCCTGGTTAAACTTAATGTTGATGCGATGCTTAAGAGTAAACTTGTTGGACTCAGACGTTATACCAAGGATGAACGCTTAGATGTTGCGATTCAAAAATTGATAGAGATTTTATGCCGGGAAGGGTTTGCCGATCTCGAAAATGAGGTCACCAATTCTTACAAAATATTAGCTTCTATTAGTTATCTGGAGAATTTAATCATGAGCATCCATATCCCTGAAGAAATAAATAATGAGATACCTGAATAAAGTCAGCTTTATCAATAGTGCTACGGTAAAATATGCCGAGCTTGATTTGAATGGAAATGTCCATTTTATCGGTACGCAAGGGGTGGGCAAAAGTACTTTGCTCCGAGCGATTCTATTTTTCTATAATGCCAATTCATTAAAGCTTGGCGTCCCGCTGGGACCGACCAATAAAAGTTTTGCCGAGTGGTATTTTCCTTACCAGAATTCCTACATTGTTTACGAGGTGCAGCGTGAAACCGGAGCTTATTCCATTCTGGCTTTTAAGGTGCAGAACCGCCTTAATTTTTACTTTATCGATGCCCCTTATCAGCGAGAACTTTTCATTGATGCAGACGGCAGGGCCTTTGAATCTTGGGATAACATTCGGGCAGCACTTGACACAAATAACATATTCTACAGCCGACGGATAAAATCGTATGAAGAGTATCGCGATATCCTCTATGGCAACAATCAGGGGAAGAAAGATTTTCAACGCTACGCTTTGCTGGAGAGCCGCCAGTATCTGAATATCCCACGGACGATTCAGAATGTTTTTCTGAATTCAAAACTTGATGCTGAATTTATTAAGCAGACAATTATCGATTCTATGGGTGAAGATGATCTGCAGATTGATCTGCAGGTTTATGCTCATCACTTAAAGGATTTTGAAACTCAACTCAACGATATTCGCCAGTTTCGTAAAACTGCGGTTGTGAAACAGGCACAAGCGGCGGCACAACTCTATGTGGCGATTATCCATTTACAGCGCCAGCGCCGCAAAAATGTCATGGAATTACGTGGTGCATTGGCGGAGATAGAAAAGCGTGAACCACTGCTAACGACAGCATTGGGTGCTGATGAACAAGCGTTGCAACGGTTACTCTTAAAGATTGCCAAAGAGGAAACCGCTTTTAAAAAACGTAATGATAAATATGTTTCTGATCTGGCCATTATAGGGGCAAAAATCAAATCCGCCCGGGTGAAAAAAGAGCAATATGAAAAGCAAAATATACAAGAGATACTCCAACGGGTGGCCCATGTTTCCAGCTTGAATCAGCGCCGGGAAAATTTATTGGCAGAAAAAAATGTTCTCGGTGGTCAGTTTCAGGAAATTAGCCAGAAATATGAGGCACTCCACGCCGAATTGGAGAATCAGTTTCAGCGCTTCTGTAATCAGAAAGAGCAAGAAAAACTGGTAGAGAAAGAGTCTTTTTGGGGCCAACGGGATACCGTCACGGCAGATTATGAACAGTTACTGGAAAAGATCCGTCAACAACATCGAGGTGAGGTTGAGTGTGCCAGGCAGCAGTATCAGGAATTGACTCACCTGGGGTATCAACTTGCAAGTGATCTAAAACTGATAAAGCAACGCCCCTTCTATACCACTGAGATTGAACAACAGAAAGAAACCCTTAGAACTTTACAGAGTCAACTGCTCCAGGCAAAAACACAAAAAGAGGTGAATTTAGGGCGACTTGAAGAGTTGGCTCGACGGGGGGAACTGGAAGAGAAGTCGTTAGCAGAAAAACATCAGCGGAATATGGAACAAATCCAGCAACAAATTGATGAATGTTTACAAAAGATCGAAACTATTGATCGCAAACTGGCTGACAGTCAAAGTGCATTTTATGGTTGGCTCAACCAGCACCAAATTGGTTGGGAAGATAACATCGGGAAAGTCTGTGCCGAGGAGTTGCTGTTTGATATCACCCTGTCTCCCCAAAAACTCAACACAGAAAACGGGGGGTTTTATGGGGTGCAACTTGATTTGTCACAGCGGGAAACAAAGGTCAAATCTTTAGCTGATTATCAACATGAGAGGACTCTTTTAGACAAGAGTGTTGCAGAGAATCAGGCAAAAATAAATTTTCTGAATCAAACTCTGGACGGTGATTTACAAAAAGTTAAGCAGCGTTTACAGCCGAAATCCCGAGTATTACGGCAAGAAAATCGTGAACTCGATTATCTGACAGAACAGCTTCCTCGCCAATGTGAATTAGCGGAGCTGGAACTTAACCAGTGGGAAGAGAAGGGGCAGCTGGAAAAACAACAGCAACTGGAGAAATTGCAGCTTAAAATAGCAGAGACCGCAGAAGCAGAATCAGTGGCACAACACCAGCTAGAAAAGCTTGAGGGGCAACTCAACCGGCAATTAAAAACCAAATTGCGGGAGCGTGATAAGAAGATTGCAATTCTGGATGAAAGAAAAAATCAAGAAATATTGGCTATCGATGCTGCCATTGCGGTAAAGCATCAAGATCATCAGCAACGGTTAGGGGAGATAGCTGCTGATAAACATTACGAATTGAATTCTCATGGTGCAGATACTGAGCGACTGGAAAAGATTGAGAATGATCTTTCGCGGATACTTATTGAGCTGGAATTTATCGAAACAAAACGGGACCTGGTTGCTGAGTATAATCGGGATAAGCGGGATTTATTTGATCGCTTGACTGAATTTAAAAATCAGAAGCAATTGCTGGAACGGGAACAAGAACAAAAACGCAACGATTTTGCACTGCAGACCCAAAAAAGCCAGCAACAACAAACCGATTTGCGTACTGCAATCGGTCAATATAAAAATGAACTTCATTTGATTGAAACCGATAAGGAGGAATTTAAGGATTTCAGACTATCTGAAGTATTTGTGCAACTAGAAGATTTGTTTTCTCTTGAAACCGAGACGGTCGTGGCTGAGAAAAGTTGCCGGGATATTATTAATGCGCTTAAGGAGAACTTTTACACTGAAGTTCAGCGAAAAAATGATTTGAGAGAAGTTATTGACAAGTTTCTTGGCTATTTTTCACCAGACAATATCTTCAAGTTCCAAACCCGCTTCATTTCATTGAGGGAATACCTCGATTTTTCACAAGACCTGACCGAGTTTCTCGAAGAGGATAAAATCAGCGAGTTTGAAAAGCGCGTTAATGAGCGGTTTGCTCAAATTATTGTTGGATTGGGGAAAGAAACCACCGACTTAGTTTCCAAAACCGGTAATATCCAAAAAATTATCAGTAAGATTAATCGTGATTTCAAAGAGAAAAATTTTGTTGGGGCAATCAGCAGCATCGAGCTTAAATTGGATGAAAGTGCTAATGGCATTTTTGTGATATTGAGTCAGATTAAGCAATTTAATGACCAATGCGGCCATGATTTTGGTTTAAAATCTCTTTTTTCAACAGAACAGCATGAGGATAATAACCATAAAGCGGTTGACCTTCTCCGCTTGCTGATGCGGGAGATTGAAACAGCTAAAAGGGATATCATCACTTTGGCCGATTCTTTTGAATTGAAATTTCGGATCGAGGAAAATCAGAACGATACTGGTTGGGTCGAAAAGCTTTCCCATGTTGGCTCCGATGGTACGGATGTTCTGGTAAAAGCGATGGTTAACATTATGTTGTTGAACGTTTTCAAGGAGGGCGCTTCTCGGCGCTTCAGAGATTTCCGCCTCCATTGCATGATGGACGAAATTGGTAAACTTCATCCCAATAATATCCGCGGGATCATAAAGTTTGCCAATGACCGAAATATCATGCTGATTAATGGTTCCCCAACCGAGAACAACGCGTTGAATTATAAACATGTGTTCAAGGTTTCCAAAGATAATCTTGGGGTGACCAAGGTGATCCGAATTTTGACCAACAATCGGTTGTTGCAATGAGATTGACTGCCAGCCTGGCAAGGAAAATGTTGCGGTTGCTTCAGGGTGAAAGCTTGCCTTATAGCCAACTTAAATATTCAGTAATTGATCGAATGGTTGAGGAAGGAGTTCTCACTCTTCGTAGTGCCGGGACGCGAAAGACGGTTTATTGCCGTAATACCACAACACTCCAAGGCTACATCAAGAATCATTTTGGTGTTGCTGATTTGGAGCAATTTGTTGCGGCACTGGAACAAAAGGATTTGCACCGTTCTGATGCTGTGCGGATCGCCTCTGATTCTAAAATTAAATCGATCCGTTCATTCAAGGGATTTCTGGTTAACTGCTATGATCCCTTGATGACAACGCTGGATGGAGTCGCACTGGAGATTTCCCCCAGAGCTGGAATATTCACCTATATTCACGATTTTGAAGATTTTATTCCTGCCGCTGACATTATTATCATTGGGGTTGAGAATGGTGAAAATTTTCGCCATATCGAGCAGCAACAAAAGTTATTCTCTTTCTCAAAGATTCTTTTTGTCAGTCGATACCCTCAATCAGGTGACCTGATCCAATGGTTGCGGGGGATTCCGAATCATTACGTCCATTTTGGTGATTTTGATTTTTCAGGGATAAATATTTATCTCCATGAGTTTAAGCGTCACTTAAGCGACAGAGCCGAATTCTTTGTCCCAGATGGAATTGCTGAGCTGTTGCGAACTTTCGGTAACCGTGAACTTTACCAGCGGCAATTGAGCCATGCTCCATCCCGCGAAAGCCTGAATGAACCGGCACTGGAATCTTTATGGGACCTGATTTGTGCTGAGAAAAAAGGGTTGGAACAGGAAGTGTTGATTACCCT
>JAOZOH010000032.1 GCA_029933365.1 Desulfuromusa sp.
TTACACGGGCTGGATTATCCAGCTTGTCTGCACCAGCTTGCTTGGCGCACTCATAGCAACTCCTTTTCATCTGTTGTTTATTGAACCCGGCAATTGAACAGATCTCAAGACAGTAATATTTACAGTTTAACAGAGTAACGACTGATGGACAGCTCCAGAGCATAATCTATCCAATATTTAGGGAGATGAACCAATCAGACATGTTTTCACTGTAGGTTCTTGTGAAGTTCAGCAGGTTGCGACAATAAGGCACTTGCCCTGCCGCTCAGCAACTGGCATAGTCCCGCCCATGCGAAAAAAAGCCTTTAATCTCTACTCAACCTATCTGAAACAGCACTTCGGTGGAAGAGTCCATAAAATCTCCATTGATGCTGGATTTGGCTGCCCAAACCGTCAAGGTGGACGTGATGCCCATGGCTGTATTTTCTGCGATCCGGGCGGATCCGGGGCAGTTGGCATCGAACGCAGTGAATCGATTGCCGCGCAGATAGAGCATGCCAAAGAATTGATGCGGAGAAAGTACCGCGCCAAGCGGTTCATCGCCTACTTTCAACCTTTCACCAATACCTTTGCTCCGGTTCCCCACCTGCGTGACTGTTACGATCAGGCTCTGGCGGTGGAGGATGTCGTCGGCCTGGCAATTGGCACCCGTCCAGATTGCCTGCCGGAGCCAGTTGTTGATCTTCTGGAAGAATATCACCAGAAAACCGATTTTTGGTTGGAATTAGGACTACAGAGTATTCACGATAGATCTCTCGAGTATTTGCAACGTGGACATGATTACGCCTGTTTTCTCGATGCCTATCAGCGTGCTAAACAGAGGGGCTTGCGGATTTGTGCCCATGTCATACTGGGGCTTCCTGGTGAAAGTCGCGATGACATTCTGGCGACTGCCGATGAAGTGGCACGCCTGAATGTAGATGGAATCAAGCTCCATCTCCTCCACATCCTTAACGGCACCCCTTTGGGTGAGTTATATAAACAGGGTCAGGTGCCAATATTGGAAAGGGAGGAATACGTTGAGCTGGTCGTTGATTTCGTCGAACGCTTACCACCAGATACTTTGATCCACAGACTCACTGGTGATGGGCCGCGCGAAATCCTGCTGGCGCCCATCTGGTCGATGAACAAGTGGGAAGTGCTCAATGCGATTGATGCTGAATTGGAACGGCGTGGTTCAAAACAGGGAGATAAATATAGGGGAAACCAGCAAAATAAGGCTGAAGGTATTTAGGCTTTTAGGTTTTAATCCTACAGCCTAATAGACTACAGTCTAAACAGCTTTCATTGCCGCAGGTTACTCACTAATTCAGGCAATACAGGAAGTAAAATTGGTAAGGAATCGGCACACGCTCCGCGGCAGCGGAGATGATCTGACTACAACCCGCTCAGGAGCGGATAGAAGTGGACACTGCGATTTCTGAACTCTCCAGAGGTGGGGTGGCCCCACTCCAGGAAATCAGCATTAACGATGCCCAAACAAGACTAATGAGTAAAATTACTAAACGAAACATTAATAGATCCACCTAAAAAATGAGGTGGCTATGCAAAAATTTTGACCTCCAAGGCGTAGTGGCTTTTCAGGGGTAAAGACATACAATATAGCATGTCGAGATCCTGAAAAGCTGCTATAACACCGGAGGACGACCTTTTTGCGACGCCATCAAACATGGCGCGCAATCTAACAGAAGAATTATCCTGAATCAACAACTATATAGCAGAATGTGATTAGATAATGTTCGACCTTAACAGTCTCAATCCGCAACAACGAAAAGCAGTCACCCACACAGAAGGCTCTCTACTCCTTTTGGCTGGAGCTGGATCAGGGAAAACCCGAGTCATTACCTGCCGCATTGCCCATTTGAGGCAACAGGGTATTCCTGCTGAACAAATTCTCGCCGTCACCTTCACCAACAAAGCAGCTCGGGAAATGCGTGATCGTGTCCAGGACATGATTGGCCGAAACGCTGCCAAAGGGATGGTGATTGCCACTTTTCACTCTCTGTGTGTCCGCATTCTTAAAGCCCACATTGATCAGCTCGGGTTCAAAAAGAATTTTTCCATCTATGCCGCTGCCGATCAACAACGTTTGGTGCGTGATTTGTTGCGTGAGATCGGGGCAAAAAACAGTTCCGCCGATGCGGATCAAATCCTCTGGCGCATCAGTACTGCTAAAAATCACCTCATCACTGCAGAGAGTTATCAGTCCAGCGATCGGGATCCGATCACATCCTTGGTCGCCGCAATTTACCCGCGCTATCAACGATCGCTTAAAGCTTTCAATGCTGTTGATTTTGATGATCTGTTGATGTTTACGGTACAGCTTCTGGAACAACATCCCGACATACAAAGGCACTATTGTGAGCGTTTTCAGTATCAAATGGTCGATGAATATCAGGATACCAACCCGGTTCAATATCGATTATTGAAATTGTTGGCAAGCGGTCATGGCAATTTATGCGTGGTCGGTGACGATGATCAGTCTATCTACGCTTTCCGCGGGGCCGATGTCGCTAATATTCTCGATTTTGAAAAAGATTTTCCCCACACCAAAGTAATCAAACTGGAACAAAATTACCGCTCGACAGGGAATATTCTCAACGCTGCCAACGCGGTGATAAAAAACAATCTACAACGGAAAGAAAAGGCGCTCTGGACTGCCAGTGGCGCAGGAGACAAGCTTAATTATCAGCTCTGTGAAGATGGCGAAGATGAAGCTCGGCAGGTGATGGAACGGATTCATACCGAAAAATACCGGAGCAAACTTGCCTATGGTGATTTTGCTATTCTCTACCGCACCAACAGTCAATCCCGCGCCTTTGAGGAACAATTGCGCTACGAAAATATCCCCTACGTTCTAATTGGCGGGCAACAGTTTTTTGATCGCAAAGAAATCAAGGATGTCGTCGCCTACCTCAAGGTCATCCAGAATCCTGCAGATGAGGTCAATCTACTGCGAATTCTAAATTATCCCAAACGTGGTATTGGCACCGGAAGCATTGATCGAATTATTCGTTATTCTGCCGACAAGAAAATATCTCTCTGGAAAGTTTTACAACAAGTCTCTCTGGTAGAAGATATAAATGATCGCACCGCTATTGCCTGCAGCAACTTTGTTGACCTGATCCAACGCTATCAAAAATGGTTTGCGCAACCTCTCCGGCTGCAGGAGACGCTCCTGGGGATGATGACTGAACTGAAGCTGGCAGAGGAAATTTATCGGCAGGAAAAAGATCCTCAGATTGCTCTGCGCCGGGTGACAAATCAGGAAGAGCTACTGAATAGCATGGCGATCTATCTGGAGCGGACCCCCCACCCTGTTCTGGCTGGTTTTCTCGACCGGATATCACTGTTTGATGATGAAGTTTCTGGAAAAAATGACAAAGAGAGCAAGCTGGCACTTGATGCCGTGACGCTGATGAGTTTACATTCAAGCAAAGGGCTGGAATTCCCGGTGGTCTTTTTGACTGGAGTGGAAGAAGGATTTTTACCGCACAAAAAATCAATCTACGAAACTTTTGATATCGATGAAGAGCGTCGCCTCTGCTACGTTGGCATCACCCGGGCACAACAACAACTGTTTCTTTCCGGCGCACAACAGCGGCGCAAGTATGGCAAGCTGGAACAGCGGGAACCAAGCCGGTTTCTCTGCGAAATTCCAGAAGAGCTGTTACAAAAATCGGTCGGAGAGCAACCCCACAACACGACCCCGGAAGAAGAAACGGCCAGTGCCAATAGCTTTTTTGACAATATTAGTCAGATGTTTGGGGATTAACACAATGCACACATGATTCGGAAATAATCCCCTCTCCATGAGGGAGAGGGCTAGGGTGAGGGGGAAGAGTTTATCACCATGTTCTTAGGTAGCTTTACCAGAGTACCCCCTCATCCGGCCTACGGCCACCTTCTCCCTCATGGAGAAGGGTTGAGCAAAAAATAGATTTCACATAATAAAAAGGAGAATAGTTATGTCGATGATTAAAGCAACATTTCCTGGAGGGGCACTGGTTACAGCACATTTCGGTAAATTTGAAGTTCTCACTGATCAACCCGAAGAAGATGGTGGGGCCGATTCTGCTCCAGAACCTTATATGCTGTTTTTAGCTTCCATTGTCACCTGTGCCGGTTTTTATGTGCAACGCTTCTGCCAGCAACGAAAATTATCTACAGAAGGGATGACAATGACTCTGGATATTGAACGCAACCCAGAGATGCGCCGTCTGGAAAAAGTAAAAATGGCAATCCAACTCCCCGAAGGATTCCCAGAAAAATACAAAAAAGCCGTTATCCGTGCCGCCGGAATGTGTTCAGTCAAAAAAGCGATCGCAGACCCACCAGAATTTGAGGTGATTACAGAATAGAAATCAGCGGTAGACATTGACCAGAAAAACCCTTTAATATCTACCGCTGCTTATCTCAATTCATACCTCCCTGTTAGCATAACTCACTGAATTCATAACTTTTCTTCCATTGGTCACTTGCTTTGCAAAAAAGTGGTGATTAAATATACATATCAGTCTCATTCCTGATCCTTAGCCTAACTTGGCTCAAACCCTGGAGACCATAAATGTATGACGTCATCATCATCGGTGGTGGAATCGTCGGCTGTGCTTTGGCTCGAGAACTGTCTCGCTACGATCTGCGGCTAGCTCTGATTGAAAAAGAGGTCGAGGTCGGCTTTGAAACCAGTAAAACCAACTCAGGAATCATCCATGCTGGCCATCATTCCCCCCCGGACACCCTTAAGGGAAAATTCGAGTGGGCTGGCAACCAACTGTGGGACGATCTTGCCAGAGATCTGAAGTTCGGTTTTAAACGGATTGGTGAACTGCTCATTGCCCAGAGAACTGAAGATCTACACCACCTGGAGAATCTCAAAAAGCAAGGGGAGTCCAGAGGTGTAACCGGCCTGGAAATCTGGAAATCAAAACGGATTCAAAAAGAAGAACCCAATCTCAGCCACTCTATTCTTCAAGCTCTCCATGCACCAACCGCTGCTGTTATCAATCCTTATGAGGCCTGCTTCGGACTGATTGAATGTGCCCGCCAAAATGACGCTGAACTCTGCTGTGGTCATCCGGTGGTTTCCATCAATCGGAATGATGATGGATTCTCCATTCGAACACCGCAGAAAAACTTTCAGACCCGCATCGTTATTAATGCAGCCGGGATAGTTGCCGATCAGATCGCTGCCATGGTTGATGTCGATAATTTTAAAATCTTTCCCCGCAAGGGTGAGGAATACATGTTGGATCGTCGCCTGCAGGGGATTGTCTCTCACCTGATTTTTCCGACACCCACAGCCACCAGCAAAGGTGTTCTGATTATCCCAACGGTCGATGGTCCCATCATGGTCGGCCCGACCGCAGAGGATGTCATTAATCGTGAAGATTTGTCGACAAGCTTTAGTGGAGCAGAAAAAATCTTCGCATCGGTACGCAAATATTGTCCAGCAATCTCCGAACGGGACACTATTACCGAGTTTGCCGGTCTGCGGGCAGTCTCAAATACAAACGATTTTGTTATCGAGCCATCCCCAGTTAAAGGCTTCTATAATGTCGCAGGGATTCAATCTCCAGGGCTCACTGCAGCGCCCGCCATTGCCACTTACGTCACAGAAATGCTGCGTGCTGATGGTCTCAGCCTGGTGGAAAAAACAGCTTGGAAGGCGGATATTGACGGACCTCCCCACTTCGCCCAGATGACTCCAAAAGAGCGAAAAGCCGCAATTAAAAGAGACCCGGCATATGGGCGCATAGTTTGCCGCTGTGAATCAATCACAGAGGCAGAAATCCTCTACGCAATCAGACATGGAGCTCGCACCCTTGATGGAGTGAAGTTCCGGGTTCGTGCTGGAATGGGGCGCTGCCAGGGCGGTTTTTGCACCACGCGGGTTATGGATCTCCTCTCACAATCATTAGGTATCCCTCAGCATGAAATCACGAAGCGTGGTCAGGGGTCAGAGATTTGCATCGCACGACATGACAATCTGTCAACGCAGGATGGCAAATGAAGAATCCACTGAAGAAAAAATATGATGTCGTCATTGTCGGCGGGGGGCCAGCCGGATTAGCAGCAGCACTGGGTGCTCAGGAGTCTGGGGCAGAATATATTCTGGTTATTGATCGAGAAATTGAAGCAGGTGGTATTCTTAACCAATGTATTCACAGTGGCTTTGGCTTGCACTATTTTAAAGAAGAACTCACCGGACCAGAATACGCTGAACGCTTTATTCACAGTGTTTCATCAGG
Source organism: Desulfuromusa sp. (assembly GCA_029933365.1). Next base: position 6,252 of record JAOZOH010000032.1, read on the forward strand.
CAATATTGAGATTCTCACCGACTCCTACGTTCTGGATATCAACCCTGCTCTGCAGTTGGAAGTGATCAGCGGTCGTTATGGGCATTTGAACCTGAAGGCGCGGGCCATTGTCCTGGCTATGGGCTGCCGTGAACGCACCCGCGGCGCAATTCGTACCCCAGGATTCAGACCCGCTGGAGTTATGACGGCAGGGTTAGCGCAAAAAATGGTCAATATGAAGGGACTTCTGCCCGGACGCCGCATCGCCATCCTTGGTTCTGGAGATATCGGTTTGATCATGGCTCGGCGTTTAATTTTAGAAGGCTGTGAAGTTGTTGGGGTATACGAATTACAACCTTATTCCAACGGCCTGACCCGCAATGTGGTGCAATGTCTGGAGGACTTCGATATTCCGCTGCATCTCTCGACAACAGTTACCTTCGTTCATGGGCGGAATCGTGTGGAACACCTGACCATTGCACCAGTTAATGATCAGTTTATCCCTGACTCCAGCCAATCCTGGGACGTTAGCTGCGACACTTTGCTCCTTTCCATCGGCCTGATTCCAGAAAATGAATTATCAACCAAGCTCCGGCTGCGTATGGATCCAGCCACAGGTGGACCGCACGTGACCAGCACGCTGGAGACCTCCCTGCCCGGAGTCTTTGCCTGCGGTAATGTGCTTCATGTTCATGACATCGTCGATTTTGTCTCGGAAGAATCTCTGCGTGCAGGTCGATTTGCGGCGGAACTTGCTCTCGGAATGCGCCGACCCAGCGACAACATTTCACTCCAGGCTGGTGAAAATATCGCCTCCTGTGTTCCCCACTCCCTTTCCCCAGATCGGGAGCAAACTATCTATCTGCGAGTCAAACATCCGATAAAAAATTGCTTTCTGACTATTGGGAATCGCTATGAGAAAAAATTCCGCATGCTCATCCCCTCAGAGATGATTTGCCTGACCCTCGCCCCAGAGGTTCTTGATCACTACTTTGGTGAGAAGTTGAAAATTGATGTCCATCCGCAGGAGGGCTCATAAATGATCGAGAAAAAGCACCTCACCTGCATCGGCTGCCCAATGAGCTGTCCACTGGAGCTGACTATTGTTGACGGAGAAATTCGCGAAATCGCAGGTAACAGTTGTAAAATCGGGGAGGATTACGCCCGCCAGGAATACACCGCCCCGCGCAGAATGGTCAGCACAACTGTCACCTGTGTCTCAGGTCTCTGGCCCCGCTTGCCGGTCAAAACAGCAGCAGCCGTTCCAAAAGATAAAGTCATGGCTGTCGTCCAAGCCTTGCACGCCCTCGAAATAGAAGCACCAGTTCAAATGGGTCATGTTATTTTGGACGATATTGTCGAAACCGGCATTGCGGTCATCGCAACCCGGAGCCTTCCCTTTATAAAAGACAATTGAACAGGTATCTATCGACCATGCGAGCACAAACATTCAAAGCATGAATTTCAAACCCAAGGCAAAAGAGTTGGAGGTGCCGCTCTCGGCAACAATGCCAAAGGCATTGGAGCGATGGTGGATGCGGGTGATAACAGCCACATTGGGATGTGATGGCAGCACAAATTCCAGCTCCACCATCATATAAACTTGCAGATGCTCAGACTCATCGCTTCTTTGCACTTCTATTTCAGGGACATCCGTCGCATACGAGGGACCAACTCCGATAGCAAAACTTGTATCCAGATATTTGTCCCAGTAAAATTTCTCCCAACGAACAGCCAGTAAGGCGTTAAACTCCCAATGGTTCTGCCGCTCAAAATGTTTGACAACCTGCCCCTCAACTTCAAAACTGGCCAGATCTCCGTACGCAGCAATACGCCGCGCCAGCGCCAGAGTCAACAGGTAGGATTTCTCAAAATCAAGACTGGAAAAGTCATCGACAAAATCATCCACGCTGTTGTCGCTCATCATTCCACCATAAATACTAAGTGAATACAGTGGCTTATCTTCAAGAGACTGGACTTCTGCCCAGCCGTGGGTGGCAAACAACAGGAAGCAGGTAATAAGGAGAAGGGAAATTTTCGGACTCATTTTCATAACGCAAGACATGAAACCTCCTCAAACAGAGGTAAGCCAGTTTCCTGCATTAATAATAGCATGAGTATAAAGGGTGACAACTATCCCAGCACTGGCCGATATTCCTAACTTGCGCCATCACGGTAGAACAAATAAGTCGGATAACCGTCCCAAGAATAGGGAAACAGCTGGTTATTGCAGATCTGCAAGCGTCAGAATCGACTCAATATCCCGGCGATCCGATTTGTTGATGATAACGGCAGCTCCCAGCAGGGTTGCACCTGCTTGGGATATAATTTCCTCGATTGCTTTTAACGTTGAACCTTTGGCAAAAAAATCATCGATGAACAAAACCTGATCTTCCGGGTGCAGGACTTCTTGAGAAACGTAGAGAGTGGTCGATTCCTGTTTGGTAAAGGAATAGCTGGCAGCGGCAAAATACTCCGGCATGGTGATGGGGCGTTTTTTTTTGGCGTAGACAAATGGAACTTTCAGCTTCAGGGCAACGGCCTGAGCCAGCATAATCCCGCTGGTTTCAGCCGTGAGGATTTTAGTCACTGAGTGATTGGCAAAACGGGCAGCAATATCATCGCCCAGCTGGTGAATCAGCACTGGATCAACCATGTGATTGAGAAACTGGTCAACTTTGACAATCGAGCCATTGATCGCCCCCTCCTGGCGGATGCGTTTTAACAAAATTTCAGCGGCACTCATTTTCGATCCTCCCGGTCATAGGGCAATCCCAGACCTTCCGGTTGTTGGCTGGCACCTTTCTGCAGCCGCTGAGTCGAAACAACCAGAACCAGAATAGTAAAGAAATAGGGAAGCATCTGCAGGATATGAGCACTGATTGTTGTTCCCATGGCTTGAAATCGCAACTGCATTGCGGTGATTCCACCGAATAGATAGGCCCCCAGCATCGCCCGTGGACTTGACCATCCGGCAAAAATGACCAGGGCAACAGCAATCCAGCCACGTCCTGCTGACATATTTTCAATCCACATGGGAGTACTTGCCAAACTTAAGTAAGCGCCACCAATGCCAACCAGACCGGATCCAATTGTCACTGCGAAAAAACGATAGGTGCTGACGGAGAAACCACAGGTATCAGCGGCAGCAGGGTTTTCACCGACGCTGCGGACACCCAAGCCCCAACGGGTACGATAAAAGAAAAACCAGATCAGGAAAACCAGCAGAAAACTGAAATAGATCAACATATCCTGATTGAAAAAAGCTCTGCCAATAATTGGAATTTGACTTAGCCCGGGGATGGCGATGCGTTTAAATCCGACAATTGTCAAACCGACCATCCCCTTACCAAACAATGCGGTAATCCCAACCCCGAACATGGTCAGGGCCAAGCCACTGACAATCTGATTGCCGCGCAATTGCACAGTAATCAAAGCATGGATACTGCCAGCAAGGAAGGTTGCACAGAAGGCAGCCAAAACTCCGACCAGCAAAGAACCACTTAAATAGGTTCCAGAAAACCCGGCCAGTGCACCAATCAACATCAGCCCCTCAATACCAAGATTAATGATTCCGGCACGTTCGTTGATGATCGCACCCAGGGTAGCAAACAAAATCGGGGTCCCGGCTCTTACAGTTGCATCGAGTAAAATCTCAAACATGGGAGATCCCCCTGATCAATTTGACCCGGTAGAGAATAAAGAAATCTGATGCCAAAAGGAAAAATAGAATCAAACCCTGAAATGCATAGACAAAGGCCACCGGTAGCTGCCACAAAAGCTGCAAACTATCACCACCAACCAGCAGCACACCCATTAAAAATGAGACAATGACCACCCCGATAGCACTCCGTTTAGCCAGCCAGGCAATAATAATGGCAGTATATCCATAACCTGGTGAAATCCCATGCTGGAGGCGATGTTGTAATCCAGCAACCTCGCTGAATCCAGCGATACCGGCAATCGCACCACTGAGAAACAGGACGAAAAAAATTGCCATGCCGGTATTCATTCCAGCATATTGGGCGGCTTTTTGATTACTACCAATGACTTTGATTTCATAACCCCAGACGGTTCGTTCTATGAATAAGTAGAGGAGCAAGGCACAAAACAATGCCAGAAAAAAACCACTATGCATCCGCGTATTGAAATATTCAGCAAAACGGGCTGCATCACTAAATTGGGCCGTAAGGGGAAAGTTAAATCCTTTGGGATCTTTCCAGGGACCATAGATCAGATAATCAACCCAGAGGATGGCAATATAATTCATCAGCAGGGTAACAATAACTTCGTTAACCCGCCAGCGAGCGCGTAAAAAGCCGGCAACCCCGGCCCACAAGCCACCACAGAAAAATGCGGCAAAAAACATCGCTGTCATCATCATCCAGTGGTTCTGGATACCTGAAAACAGAGCCACCCAAGTTGCCCCCATGGCACCCACATAGATCTGCCCTTCGGCACCGATGTTCCAGATTTGCATGCGGAAAGCCAGGCTGACTCCCAGCCCGGCAAAAATCAGTGGCGTGGTTTTAACTAATGTTTCTGACAAACCATACAGAGATCCAAGCGATTCAATGATGATTTCCTTGTAAGCCAACATAGGATTAACACCGCTTGCAAGCAGCAGGAATCCGGCCACGAACAGAGCAATTCCAATCGACGCAATTGGTGCACTGAAACGGAGTAGTGCGGAAGATATTTCGCGGCGCTCAATGATCAGCTTCATGCGTCTTCTCCCGGCATTTCTCCACTCATCATCAGGCCGATTTTTTCGCGTGTGGTCTTACGTGGATTGACATAACCAATCAGCTTGCCACGAAACATGACCGCAATCCGGTCACTGAGTTTGAGTAATTCATCCAGATCTTCGGCTATCAAGATCGTGCTCATGCCACGATCGGCACCATCAGCAATGACTTTATGGACATATCCGGCGCTACCGATATCAAGACCACGAGTCGGATAAAGGGCAACCAGAACGGCTGGATGTTCAGATAATTCTCGGGCAATAATAACTTTTTGTATGTTACCGCCGGACAAGTAGCGAACCGGGGTGCCATCGGGGCCGGTTTTGATGGAAAATTGTTCAATCTTCTCTGCAGCATTGCGACGAATGGCTCTCTTATTCTGAAAGATCCAATTTCTAAACAGGCCACTTTTAAAGCTTTTCATAATCAGGTTTTCGTCAATGCTCATATCGGGAGCAATACCTATGGTTTTGCGATCTTCCGGGATATGGGCAATCCCAGCAATATAGGAATATCTGGCATTACTGTTGGTGATATCCTTCTCCCCGGCCATAATCAGGCCTTGACTGGTATTTTTCAGCCCAGTTAAAACCTCGGCCAAAGCTTTCTGACCGTTTCCTGCAACCCCTGCAACCCCAAGAATTTCACCTTTTTTTAAGCGAAGATTAAAATCATCCAGATCGGATAAGCCACGATCATTGCGCACCGATAAACCCTGGATATCCAAAACAATCTCATCCGACATCTGCAGGTTTTTTTGCCACTGGGGAATCTTATCTTTACCAATCATCAAAGAAGCCAGTTTTGACTCATCAAAATCACCACGGTCCAGGGTTGCAAGACTGCAACCTTTTTTGAGGATGGTTACACGATCAGAAATTTCCATAACTTCACGCATTTTATGGGAGATAAAAATAATACTTTTCCCTTGTTCTTTTAACCTGCGCAGGACGTCGAACAGCCGCTCTGCTTCTTGTGGAGTGAGAACTGCCGTTGGCTCGTCCAATATCAGTAACTGACAGTCACGCATCAGCAACTTGATCAGTTCGATCCACTGTTGTGCTCCGATTGAGAGCTTCCACACCGGGGTATTCAAGTCAAGATCAAGGCCAAATTCATCAATTAATTTCTGAATTTTTGCTTTATAGATTTTACGATTGAAAAAATTAGGGACATTGTCGAGAGCCAACAGAATATTCTCGAAAACTGAATGGGCTGGAACCAACATAAAGTGTTGATGCACCATGCCAATACCACAGGCAATGGAATCACGAGGGCTGGTAAAATGCACCCGCTTCCCTGCGATATTAATCTCCCCTCTATCCGGATGGTAGAGTCCGGTCAGGATATTCATCAGGGTACTTTTCCCGGCACCATTTTCACCCAGTAGAGTATGAATCTCCGCCCGTTCAACCGAAAAGGAGACATCATCCAGGGCAACAACACCAGGAAAAGTTTTGCGAATATTTTGGATTTGTAAAAAATCAGGCATATGACCAAGAAGGCACACCTTTTAAAGAGGTGTGCCTTGGTTGGATATTTCAGTTTATTTAGAAATTGTTCCTTGAACCCCTGCAACAAAATAGTTCATTCCGAGGAGATCTCCATCCTTGGGAATTTGGCCGGCCGCAACAACTTCTTTACCACTCTGATCTTTGATTGGCCCTGCGAAGGGGTGGAGTGAACCAGCTTTGATGGCATTGGCCTTTTCAGTCACCAGAGCTTGTACATCAGCAGGAACCGCGCCACTGAAGTCAGCTAATTGAACCAGATTTTCTTTCATGCCCGACCAGATCTGCTCAGATTTCCAGGTACCATTATGAACCTCTTCAGCCAGTTTAGTGTAGAGGGCACCCCAATTCCAGATTGGAGCCGTCAGAAAAGCGTTGGGTGCAAAGCTGCGCATGTCAGAGTTGTAGCCAATGACGTAAGCGCCACGGGCTTCTGCTGCCTGCATTGTCGCCGGAGCATCCTGGTGCATAGTGAGAACATCAGCACCCACATCTAACAGACTATCAGCAGCATCACGCTCGACACCTGGATCAAACCAGGTCTGAGTCCAGACAACCTTAACTTCAGCTTTTGGATTAACGCTCTGAACACCGAGAGTAAAAGCGTTGATGCCGCGAATAACTTCAGGTATTGGAAAAGCAGCAACATAGCCGATGATATTCTTCTTGGTCATTTTCCCCGCAACAATACCGGACAGGTAGCGAGGCTCATACATCCGACCAAAATAGGTACCAACATTCTCCGCAGTTTTAAAACCGGAGCAATGCATAAACACAACATCTTTGTTCCGTTTGGCAACATCAATCGTCGCATCCATGTAGCCGAAACTGGTGGTGAAAATCAGATTGTGTCCTTTGCGCACTAGGCCATTGATAACGCGAGCTGATTCTGCCCCTTCTGGAACCGTTTCAATAAAAGTTGAAGGCTGGACATAAGAAAGTTTTTCCATCTCCTGGCGGCCCTGATCATGGGCGTAAGTCCAACCAGCATCACCAACAGGCCCGACATAGATAAAACCGGCTTTAATTTCTTTTGCTGCAGAGACCGCAAAGGCAGTGCCGGAAAAGCAAACAGCCAGAATGACCAGCAGAAGCAGAACAGCTTTTTTCATTGGATTGTACCTTTCTTGTGTTAGTGAGTTGTTATGTCTATTTTCTGATAACTCAGAGAGGAAAAGAAAATGAAAATATCTTTCAGACCAGGCTGCCATCATAACTTACTGGTGACATTATTCTGTATCCAGCTTTTGTCCCACCATTCGATCGGCTGAACCGGAACCCCGGAAACAAAAATACCAAGATGGAGATGATCACCACCCGCCATCCCGGTTGCGCCACTGCGGCCAAGAACTTGCCCTCGAGTCAGAACATCTCCAACCTGGACATCCAGCTGACTCATGTGGGCATAGAGAGATTGTAATCCCAGACCATGGTCAATGATGACACAAAGACCATATATCCCCAGATATTCGGCCCAGAGAACCTCTCCTGCGTTTTCTGCCACAATCTCTGCCTGCGCAACCGAGGCTAAATCTTGCCCCAGATGAACCTGTTTATCAATCTCTTTGCCCTTATAATAATAAGTACGGTAGTCGGCAAATTGTGCCAAAGTTGCTGCTTTAGGTTGCCGCAAAAATGATCCGTCCCAGAGGGGTGTTGAAGCTGTCTTACGACTGAATTCAGCTATTTTAGCCCGATTCTTCTGGCGAATGTCTCGATTAACATAAAGAAAAATATCAAGGGGCTTGTCAATATCGGGAGCTAACCCCTCAAACTCAGGGATTTTCTGAGTGAGAAAGCGATCAGAAATATTTATCTTACGATGCCGGAATTTTTTATTGTTCGCTCGATAGTAAATCCCCAACTGCCGTTCGTTTCCAGCCAAATCCTGAGCAATGACCCGAGGGACAAAATCACTCCCTTTCACGTCATAGGGGTAAGCAAACAAACAGGCATAATTACCTGATTCCTGTTGATATGCCGGGAAAAAATATTTGCCAAATTTCACCCCGGTGGTTTCGACCTCTTCATTCAGGCCAAAGGTCACCAGACCACTTCCACCCTTGGTAAAATTGTGTGCCTTACTGAGAATTGAAATAATGGGAGCACGCGTATCATAAGTCATGGTAAACAGCTGTTGGGTCGTATTTCCTTTTCCCAAGTGGTAAATCGACTGATCCGTCGTGCTTACCTCAATCTGCACACCACCTTCCTGGAGTTTTAAAGCAGAGAGATCCAGTTCGATGTCTGCCACTCCAGTCTGCGGTGAAAAATCGCGCTTCAGCAGTGGAGTCTGGTTAGCTCCCTGAATAACAATGACCTGAACATTCTTGATGCCCGTCCCTTCATCATTGAGAGAGAGGAGGAGTTTTGTTTTTTTGGATATCGGGCCACTTCCCGGAGTCAAACTCAGCTGTGGCGCTTTGGTATCGCGAAAATAAAAAACACCAGCGGCAACCAGGCCGACAATAATCAGCAGAAGAAACAGTTTTTTCAATGATTTCAAGACTAAACCTCGTAGTTGGATCTTGTAAAAGAAGAGGGGTTGAGAGCCTTTGGCAGCGACCATATCAACACAAAAGATATTGAGTGATTGTCGGCTGCCACCCTTTATTTGTCAAGGAATTCGACAACAGTTAATTCAGGCGTGAATTGCCTCTTTATTCACTGCCAAGGCAGCTTCCTTAAGTGCCTCTGCCAGGGTTGGATGAGCATGACAAGTTACCGCCAAATCGTGAACACTACCAGCAAAAGACATAACCGTTGTCGCTTCAGCAATCAGTTCTGAAGCCTGTGGTCCGACAATGTGAATACCGTGAATGCGACCACTGTCAGGATCAGCCAGAACCTTGACAAACCCCTCGCTCATCCCCGTACAGAGGGCTCGACCACTGGCAGCAAAGAAAAATTTTCCTGCTTTGTAGGGGATATCCTTTGCTTTCAATTCATCTTCATTTTTTCCGACCGTTGCAACTTCGGGCCAGGTGTAGGTCACCCCTGGAATGACTTGGTAGTTGACCGCAGATTTCTGTCCTGCCAACCGTTCAGCAAAAACGACACCCTCTTCGCTGGCCTTATGAGCCAACATCGGGCCGGGAATCAAATCGCCAATAGCATAGATACCAGGAACTGCTGTCTGGTAATTTTCATCAACCTCCAGTTGTCCCTGTTTATTTGTTTGTAAGTTGACATTTTCCAGACCGAGGCCGATTGTTTGCGCCCGGCGTCCAGTTGCCACCAGCACTTTGTCGCAGCTGATCTGCTGTTCACCTTTGTCTGTCATCAAACTTGCAACTATACCATCCTTTGTCGTTTCAATTTTATCAAGCCGGGTTTTCAGCAGGATGTTCAGCCCCTGTTTCTTCAAGCTACGTTGTAGTGTCTGCGCGACTTGCGGATCAGTTTGCGGAATAATCTGGGGCAGCATTTCGACAACGGTGACTTCAGCGCCAAGTCGACTCCACACCGATCCCAATTCCAGACCAATCACGCCACCACCAACGACCAGTAAGCGTTTCGGAACTTCTTTTAAGCTCAGGGCTTCGCGGGCACTGATGACTGTTTCACCATTAAAAAGCAGATGCGGAAGTTCAATCGCGTCACTCCCGGTTGCCAGAAGAATCGCTTTGGCCGAAATCTCCTGCGAATCATCCCCACTGGTCACTTTAACCTTTTGGATTGAATTGATTCCGGGCAACAGTTCCGCTTGGCCGGTTATCGAAACAATCTTATTTTTCTTAAATAATCCGGCAACACCACCGGTCAATTTATTAACAATAGCCTCTTTGCGGGCCATCATTTTTCCTAGATCCAGTTTGGCTCCCGTGACTTCAATCCCATGATCTGCCAGTTCATGATCAAGCCGGGCAAAATGCTCACTCGACTCAAGGAGCGCTTTACTTGGGATACAACCTTCATTCAAACAGACACCACCCAGAGTTGGCCGTTTTTCAACAACGGCAACGGAAAAACCAAGTTGAGCCGCACGAATTGCCGCAACATAACCACCAGGGCCAGCACCAATCACTATCAGGTCATAAATTTTATCGGACATTTGTTCTCCTTTTAGGTCAAACCTTTAACAACAGTGTTTCTGGATTATCAATGTAGCCTTTGACCTGTTTGAGGAAGCTCACTGCTTGCTGACCATCAATGATACGATGATCATAACTGAGGGCGATGTTCATCATCGAACGAATGATAATCTCGCCACCAACAACAACAGCACGATCCTGTATCGCGTGCATACCAAGGATTGCACTCTGTGGTGGATTGAGAATCGGAGTGGACAGGACTGATCCATAAATTCCATCGTTACTGATGGTAAAAGTTCCATTTTGCAGCTCATCAAGAGTCAACTCTCCGGTACTTGCCCGTTCAGCAAAGTCACGGATGGTTTTCTCAACCTCATCAAAGTGTAGAGTATCGGCATTTCGGACAACAGGAACCACCAGCCCTCTTTTACTTCCAACGGCCACAGCGATATCGTAATAATTATGATAGACAATATCGTTACCTTCAATACTACCATTGACCTCCGGGTAACTTTTTAACGCCTCGGCACATGCCTTGACAAAGAAAGACATAAAACCCAAAGAGACCCCGTACTTTTCCTGAAAGGACTCCTTGTAAGTCTTGCACACGGCCATCACCCGACTCATATCGATTTCGTTGAATGTCGTCAACATGGCAGTATCTTGCTTCACCTGCAACAGGTGTTCGGCAATTTTTTTCTGCAGTTGCGACATGGGTACCCGGGTGATGCGCTCAGCAGTGTCAACCGGTAGTATGGATTGAACTGTTGGTGCTGGTATCGACGCCGCTGCAGGTTTGATGGGAACCGGTTTTGCTGCTGCTTCCACAGCTGGAGGAATATCATCAACAATAATTCGCCCATCGTGACCGCTTCCCGTCAGGGTGGCTGGCTCAACGCCCCGCTCTGCTGCCAACTTTGGAACCGCCGGGTTCATTGGCGCCGGTTCTGCTGCAGGAGCTGGTGCAAATTCTACGTTGTCATTGACAACAGCAGAGGAGCTGGCCGTGGCAGTTTCATCAATCTTGCCAATCACCGCACCAATCTTAATTGTTTCTCCCTGTCCAGCTAAAACAATCAACATCCCGGAAGCCTCAGCGTTGAGTTCAACATTAACCTTTTCAGTTTCAAGCTCTAAAAGAAGATCATCTTTTTCGACATACTCACCATTCTTTTTGAACCATTTACCGATCTCCGCTTTGACAATCGACTCACCAACCTGGGGAACTATAATATCCATATCAATCCTCATTCTGAGAGCACTATCTAAAATTTGCTACTGCTCCACTTTATGAATCCTGTTTGAACCGACGGCGGTACTGGTGGGACGCTTTCTGCCAATCTTGCAGTCTGCACTGTCAGCACAAAGTATAAATCAGTCGTCCATCTGCCGCAATAAGGTAACAAAATAAAGGAGATAGAAAGAAATAATCTTACTTAATTAAAATAGATAAATAAACCATTGACTCGCCATAACTTTTACTGCTATTCTGACACCGTACTAACAACGCAAAAGGAGCAGGATATGGCAATGGAAGTCTCTGGTTCCATGAGTGTCGCAGCTCAGGCGATGTCAACCAATAAAACCCAGGCAGGATTTGACGTTTTGACCAAAACTCTGGAAAAAACCGAGCAAATGCAAACCGGCGAACAACAACGCCTGCAACTGGCAGAACAGACCGGAAAAGGTCTACACCTCGATATTAAAGCCTGAATTTACTCAGATCCGACTCAAAACCTCGGGAGCAATGGTAGTTATTAGGTCTCTGCCATACCGAGTCCACAAGGTCGACCCGCCTTATTCAACCGCACAAAAGTCACTGAAATACTGAAGACCTCTTTTTCTTGAGAAGCACCGGGAGCATCTGCATAAACCACAACGCTATAGGTTGCAGAGGTTCTACCCTGTTTAATTTTTTCCGTATGAAAACGTAAGATAGAACCATTTTCAACCCGATACTTAAATCGACAGGCATCCATCCCGACAGTCACCAGATTGCTACCAGAATATTCTCGTGAAGCAGCCATCCAGGCATTTTCATCGACCCATTTCAGCATTACACCGCCAAACAGGTAACCATGATGATTTAAATGTTCTGGTCTAACCAGGGTAAAATTATCCATGGGTCGTCCCTCTTCTACTGGAATCATATTGCTCTTCTGCATGATACGAAGAACGCACCAAAGGTCCCGCTTCTACATGAGCAAAGCCAAGGGCAAGCCCTTTTTCGGCATAATCAGAAAATTCTTGTGGAGGCACATAACGCTGTACGGGAAAATGGTGACGTGACGGAGCCAGATACTGCCCCAAAGTCAATAACTGACAGTTGTGCTCGCGTAGATCGGTCATCACCCGCAGAACTTCCTCCTCAGTTTCTCCCATCCCCAACATCAACCCGGATTTGGTTATTATATCAGGATTCTGCCGATGAACCTCTGCCAGAAGAGACAGGCTACGTTGATATTCAGCTTCCGGGCGCACTTGCGAATAGAGTCGCGGAACCGTTTCAACATTATGGCCAAGGATATCCGGCTTTTCTGCAAGAATAGTGGCGAGAGCTTCCCAATTACCTTGCAGATCTGAAATTAATAGCTCAATCCGGCATTCGCTGGTTAATTTACGGATCTCTCTGATTAAATCAACAAACTGACTTGCTCCACCATCGATCAGATCATCCCGGGTCACAGTGGTTATGACAGCATGGTTGAGTTCCAGCTCATAAATTGCTTTGGCCACCTTCCGTGGTTCTTCAGGATCAGGCAGTTCAAGGTGACCACTGGCAACATTACAGAAACGACAGTGCCGGCTACAAATAGTGCCGAGAATCATAAAGGTAGCCGTACCTTGACTCCAACACTCACCTTGATTGGGACAAGCAGCACTGCGACAAACAGAATTAAGCCCGTGAAGACGATGGTAACGATCAATCCGAGTATAGTTTTCCCCCGCAGGAAATTTGACTTTAAGCCAGTCAGGCTTGCGAATATGGTTTACATTCTTCATCGGTATCCCTTATTAAAATTTAAATTGGTGGACAAATCGACAAAACTCACCTGTTACAATAAAATGCAACGATATAAGAGGGCATGTGTTCTTCAACCTGTCAATTCACTTGCCAACAATTCACTTTGCTCCAAAACTCGATCTGCCTCTATCCGTGCGACATCAGGTGGATAGCCGTATTTCATCAACACTTTTTTAACCAGCAAGCGCAATTTTGCTTTTACATCAGCTCGTTTATCCCAATCAACCGTTGCATTTTTTCGGATGATATCAACGATCAAATGAATCAATTCCTTCATTTTATTATCTTCCAAATATTGCGTAGAGCTGTTTTGCGAAAGAATCGAGTAAAAGGCATATTCCTGTGGGGTTAATCCTAACTCGTCGGCTTTATGATCCTCCAGCTTCATCTCTCTGGCGATATCAGAAAGCTCTTTAATGACTTGAGCTGTATCAATTTGGTTGTTGTGATAGCGTTTAATTGCTGCGGCAAGCATTTCTGAAAACTTTTTGCCCTGTATTGTGTTTTTACGCTTTCTGATTTTAACTTCGTCGTTCAACAGTTTTTTGAGCAATTCAAAGGCAAGATTCTCATGCTCCATATTTTTAACTTCAAGCAGAAACTCATCCGATAGAATATCCAGAGAAGGGGCACTTACACCTGCTGCGGCAAAAATATCGACAACACCATCACTACTTAATGCATCATCCACAATCTGACGGATCGCCGTATCAACCTGGATATCCGTTTTCCCGCCCCCAGCACCGCCTGACTGCATAAATTTATTGATTCTTGCTTTGATCGCTTGAAAAAAAGCGATTTGATCTTTGATTGTTTCAGACTCATAACTTGGCACCGCCATGATGTACAGTTTTGATAATGCGGTCACTTCGGCGATAAAACGTTCCTTGGTTTTTTCATCTTTTAAAATAAAATTTTGCGCCGCCAACAATATTTTCAACTTTTCACCGGTTGGGGCAACAAAATATTGTTCGGTGTCGAAACCATGAAACATCTGCGTAACAATCTCAAACTTGGCATTCATAGCAGCGATAATTTCGCTCACATCTGGGGCAACACTCCCTTGCCCACCACTAGCGGTATAATCCTTCATCGCCGAGCGCAAATCCTGTCCGATACCGATATAATCGACAATCAAACCACCCGGCTTATCTTTATAAACCCGATTAACTCTGGCGATAGCCTGCATCAATGCTGCCCCCTGCATTTTTCGGTCAATATAAAGGGTATGCAACGGCGGCGCATCGAATCCGGTCAGCCACATAGACTGGACAATAACCAGCTGCAACTCATCATGGCTATCTTTAAGTCTGATCGCTAAAAGTTGCCGATTTTTTATTGGTATGATGCGGTTGAAAGCTGGCAGGGTCATCCGAGGCACTGGTCATCACCACCTTGATGGTTCCTTTAGCCAAATCAACATGATGCCATTTGGGTTTTATCTTGATAATCTGCTCATATAAATCAACCGCAATCTGGCGCGTCATACAGACAATCATCCCCTTGCCTTCAAACACCTCCTGCCTTGCTTCAAAATGGGAAACAATATCCTCGGCAACATCATGCAAACGTTCAGGATGGCCGACAATAGCATTGATCTGGGCATTTTTCTTTTTAGCCTGTTCCAACTGTTGCGCAGTTGCCCCGTCAATTTCATCAATCAAACCATCTATTTTATCGCTAACGTCTTGATTGAACTTGATCTTAACCAGACGGCTTTCGTAACTTAAAGGAACCGTTGCGCCATCTTCTACCGCTTGAGCGATATCATAAATATCGATGTAGCCACCAAAAACCTTTTGGGTGTCGCGATCTTCTTTTTCGATAGGGGTTCCGGTAAAACCGATAAATGACGCATGGGGTAAGGCATCGCGCAAATACTTGGCATTTCCATACTTAATGTTGCCATCCTTGTCGACCTTACCCACAAAACCATATTGGCTGCGGTGAGCCTCATCCGCCATCACCACAATGTTTGATCGCAAGGATAACGTATCAAAATTGCGGTTGCCATCTTCAGGATAAAATTTTTGGATGGTAGTAAAAACAATCCCGCCACCGGTCACCTGCAATAACTCTTTTAACGTTTTTCGACTACTCGCCTGAACCGGTTTTTGCCGTAACAGCGGAGCACAATTGCCAAAAGTGGTAAAAAGCTGATCATCCAGATCGTTTCTATCGGTCAAAACTACAATAGTCGGATTCTGCATCGCCGGTTCTACCACCAACTGCCCGGCATAAAAAACCATCGAAAGGGATTTACCGCTACCCTGTGTATGCCAGACCACACCAATTTTACGATCACCTTCCGGTTGATCTTTGATAGATGGAACCCCGAAATTTTCCGGATCTTCTGCCACCATTGGTAAAGTATCTTTAATCGCCCGTAAGGTTGATTGAACTGCTTTTTCAACCAGATAATATTGATGATAAGCAGCAATCTTCTTAATTTTGACCAGCGACAAAAGCCCCGTCTTCTCATCTTTTACTTCTTCAGATTCAAAGACAGTGTTGAAGCGGATCAGCTTTAGCAGAACCGATTTTTGCAGCATCCGTTGGGCTAAAACTTGTAACTCAGGCAGGATACCATTCTCTTTTTTGTCGGGAGATTTCCAGGCTAAAAAGCGGGAAAACGGCGCAGAAACTGATGAGGTACGAGCATCCACCCCATCGGAGATAACACACAAGGCGTTATAGTAAAAAATTGAGGGGATAGCGTTTTTATAGTTCTGGATTTGGGTATAG
The DNA here is from genome assembly GCA_029933365.1 of Desulfuromusa sp. The sequence goes on from JAOZOH010000032.1 coordinate 22,294, forward strand.
GCGCGTTCCAACGTTGCCTTTTCGTTGATGGCACTTTTAAGCTCAACCACCACCAATGGTAAGCCGTTGACAAATAGCACCACATCGAGACGTTTGGATTGATTATTTTCCTTAATGACAAATTGGTTGACGACCAGAAAATCATTATTTTCAGGGGTATCAAAATCGATCAACTTCACTTGCAGACCAATCGTCTCATCCTGTTTGAAATATTCGACCGTCACCCCGTCGGTGAGCATCTGGTGGAATTTTTCATTGTTGGTCATAATGTCATTGGAGCCAAGGTGCATAGCATGCTGAAAAGCTTCAATTCGGGCAGATTCTGGTAAATTGGGGTTGAGTTTTTTAAGCGCAGATTTAAACTGCGATTCCAGCACTACCGTGTCAAATGGACGATCTAAATCGGTACCGTGGAAATACTCGTATCCCTGTACCTGTAGCAGATCGATTAAGTTTTGTTCGATAGCATCTTCGGTTAAATCAATCATAACACTTGCCAATGGCCGGCTTTATCTGATCCAACCCGAACCAGTCGGTTGCCCTCTTGTAATACCTTAATAGCTCTAGCGATAGTTCGAATATCCTTACCTATGTGATCTGCTAGTTGTTGGCGAGTGATAGATCTATTGTTTTGCATCAAGGCAATAATGGCATCAGGTGTCTTCAAACCTGCGATATTTACAGGGGCATTTACGAGGGCGTTTGCGGGGGCGTTTTTCTCAATAGTTTGCAAAATGATATTGAGCATAAACAGGATAAAAGCGGTACTTTCGCCATCGCTTCCAGATTGTTGCAAAGCCTGATAATAGTTTTGCTGTTCCGTTTTTATCATGTTTTCGATCGGAATCAGTGTAAACAGCGGATTCCAGCGATACAACATGAGATATTGCCACAAGCGACCCATACGACCGTTGCCATCAATAAAAGGATGGATAAATTCAAACTCGTAATGAAAAACGCTACTGACAATTAACGGGTGCGCTTTGGTTGTTTTTAGCCATTGAAATAAATCTGCCATCAAACCACTAACGCGATCTGCCGGTGGAGCAATATGGCTGACACCTTCGGCACCATAGACACCGACAGCCTTGCGCCTAAAATCTCCTGCATGAGTCAATAGCTCTCCCATCAATAAACGATGAGCATCCCTGAGGTGTTCTATGTTTTTATGATCTAACTCTGTAACGTGCTGATAAACCTTTATTGCCCCTTGCGCCTCGGCAATCTCCCGCACAGAACCCAGCACTGGATTGCCTTCCAATACCGCGGTTATTTGCTGTTCATCAAGGGTATTTCCCTCAATTTGCAAAGTACCGGTAATAGTTTTGATTTGACTGATTTTACGTAATCTTGGGGCTTGCGGGCTTTGTTGCAAATGGTCGATTTTCCCTAAGGCATTCGAAATATCGGCAATGAGATTAATCATTTCATCAGTGATGGTGAAAGGGGGCTGATAGCTCATGATGACACCCTGATTTCACCAGACATTAATTTAGGTAATAGGGTGTCGCGGGTTTTTGTGAGGGTTTGGATTTGGGATGTGTTGTTTTTAATTTTTTCGAATATTGGATGCAGCAACGCATTAAATTTTTTAATTACATCCGCAGCAGGTAACAACATTTCAAAATTCATCAAGTTTGTTTGATTTATTTTAAGTTGAACTGCTCCATTAACAATACTTGCGACTCTCCGTCTTTTTAGAAAAACATACAACGCTGCTGTTGAAAAATTGTTTTTACCTTGTAAAACATGAGTATGGTTATTAACCCAAAACTTCCCCCATACGTACTGCAGAAACGGGTAACCTTTATCGTCCATCACCGAACCATCCTCAGCCATTAAAAGATACGTGCCATCAAACAAGTAATCATCTATATAATCCATAGCTTTGGTAGCACCATAATATGGATACGTACCTTGCCGCCCTTGTCTCTCATTAGATGATAGGGGAATACGTTTTGAATCAAAAATATTTACCACATCCTTTAGTTTCCCAACCCGCCACCCCTTCGGAATTTCCCCAAGTTCGCTATCAACCATTTCCCCCGTAGCACCGGGATAGTTGAAATTAACAAACCACTCCTTAAAAATCGTCTGGGCGAGGGTTTCCAGTGTCTCGTTTTGCGCTCGCAGGATTTCTATCTTTTCATCAAATGATGAGAGGATATTGGCGATGGCTTTTTGTTCTGGGAGGGATGGGAGTAACAGGTTTATACTTTTTACCGTTTTTGTTGGTGTAGCAATAGCTGGCACACCAACTTGAGAAGAATTCATTAGTAACTCGTATTGACCAATCCTACTTTTCAAAAAATACAACAAATATTTTGCATCTATTTTTTCATCATCAGGAGTAAATCTTAACTGAGATTGAGAAGTGACATATCTGGGATAATAACCAACAGGAACTAAACTTACTTGGCCAAGTGTTCCCCGATGAGTAATGATTATATCGCCAGAGTAAGCAACACTCCTCTTTAGACTGTCTGCCTTCTCTTCTGACACATACGAAAAGTCACCGCAAACATAATATTCAGCTAGATTACCTCCCTTAATAACTGGGACTCCTGCATCAATAAATGAATCAACTTTTAAATTAGAGCCAAATGGCCCCATAGCAATATCACTGATATTTTCCCCCAACGTAGTCTTAACCCACCCCTCCGGCAATTCACGCATCCCCAATCCTCCCAACCACTTTATCTCCCAGCAATATTTTCATTTGGGAGATAGCAATCCGGTTTAGGCGAAGCAGTCGTTCCGGTTGTTCCAGACTTTCACTGATAAATACGGCATTGAGATTTTCCAGATTTGCCAAGCAGACCAGTTGCGAGACATTGGCATAATCACGAATATTACCCTCTTTATCAGGGTTTTTATCCCGCCATTGTTTTGCGGTTTTGCCAAACAGCGCCATATTCAGGATGTCCGCCTCCAAGGCGTAAACATGGCTGATCTGCTGTTTGTTCAAGGTCGCCGGAATCAGATTCTCCCTGATGGCATCGGTATGGATGCGGTAGTTGATTTTGGTTAACTGGCGTTTGATGTTCCATTCCAGTCCCGTACTCTCTTCATGCTTAAGTCGTTGAAATTCTTTGATAAGGTAAATTTTGAATTCAGCACTGATCCACATGCCAAATTCAAAGGCAATATCAGGGTGGGCATAGGTTCCACCATAACGCCCGGCTTTTGCTGTCAGACCGATCGCGTTAGTTTTAGCTACCCATTCTTTAACGCTGATTTTGTAGCTATTCAGCCCTGCCTGACTTTTAATTATGGCGAATTCGCCATAATTAAAATCCGAGTTGTGCACACGTTCCCAGATACCGAGATATTCAACCGTATTACGGTTTCTTAACCAGTCGGTGATAAAAAAGTTGCCATCTTTGGATCTGAGCATATCCGTTAAGGAGATATAATCATCGGCAAGCACCCTGATTGGCTCATCCAATACCGTGATTGTTTTTATTTTCTTGCTCACAATTCAAACCCCACTTTTGCCAGTTGCTCCTTCAACTGATCGTCCAGCACTTTTTCTTTGGTGATCTGCCCGGCAAGGGTTGTTGTTAAATCCCGCATCTTTTCTTCAAAAGGAATGCCGTCATCCTCTTCATCGGGGATGCCCACATAGCGACCCGGCGTGAGGACAAAACTGTGTTTTTCTATCTCGGATAATTTAGCGGATTTGCAGTAGCCTTTGATGTCTTCATACGGGGCAGATATGGGATCTGTCTCTACGGAGCGCCATGCGTGGTAGGTTTGTTCAATCTTTTCTATATCTTCAGTCGCAAATTCACGATGCACCCGGTCTTTCATAAAACCCATTTCCGACGCATCAATAAACAGGGTTTCACCTTGTCGCACCGTTCTGCCACGGCGCAATATCCAGATGGTCGCAGGAATTCCGGTGTTATAAAAAAGCTGCTTTGGCAAAGCGACAATACAATCGACCAGATCGGCATTGACAATATTTTTGCGGATATCACCTTCACCGGAAGTATTAGAGCTTAAAGAGCCATTTGCCAGTACCGTTGCCATGACACCATCAGGGGCAAGGTGGTAGAGCATATGTTGCATCCAGGCAAAGTTAGCGTTACCGCCTGGTGGCACACCATATTTCCAACGACCATCTTCGGTTAATATATCCTGCCCCCATTCGGATTGATTAAACGGCGGATTGGCAAGAATATAGTCAGCTTTGAGATCAGGGTGGGCATCTTTAAGAAAACTGCCCTCGGTATTCCATGCCACAAATTGCGAATTGATATTACGGATGGCAAGGTTCATTTTGGAGAGCTTCCAGGTGGTCTGGTTAGACTCTTGCCCATAGATGGTGATGTCCTGGATATTCCCCTGATGTTCGGCAACAAATTTTTCACTCATGACAAACATGCCACCACTCCCACAAGCGGGGTCATAAACCCTCCCTTTGTAGGGTTCGATCATCTCTACCATCAATTTTACGATAGATTTTGGCGTGTAAAACTGTCCCCCTTTTTTTCCTTCGGCACTGGCAAATTCACCCAAAAAGTATTCATACACTCGACCCAGCAGATCTTTGGAGTGTTCATCTTGTGCTTTGAGTTCAATGTCTGAAATAACATCAATCAATTGCCCTAAAGAGGTCTTATCCAGATTGGGTTTGGCATAAACTTTTGGCAACACATTTTTTAGTTCACTGTTCTCTTTTTCGATGACGCTCATCGCCTCATCAATAGCCACCCCTATCTCTGGCAGTTTGGCTTTGGCTTGCAGGTTCTTCCAGCGTGCATCTTTAGGGACAAAAAAGATATTTTCCGCCAGATATTCGTCCCGGTCTTCCGGTTCAGAAAAGTCATCTTGCTCTAGCTGTTGATAAAGTTCCTGAAAAGAGTCGGAGATATATTTAAGGAAGATCAAACCCAGTACAACATTTTTATACTCTGCCGCATCAATATTTTTTCTTAATTTATCCGCTGTGTTGAATAGCGATGCTTCAAAGTTACCGTTTCCATTTGCCATTGCTTCCCCCGAGGTTAGTTAGATTTGCTCACATAATGACAGTTAAGAGCTGCAATGAAGAATACTGCTTAAAAGTTTTTTTGGCGATAAAAAAAGACCCGTTCACATCAAGCAAACGGGTCTTTGGGCAAATCTCTAATAAATTAATATTATGCTGGTTCGAAGTCTGACTTGCCAACACCACACAGTGGACAGACCCAATCTTCCGGGATATCATCAAAGCTGGTTCCTGGTCCAATACCGTTATCGGGATCACCTACAGCCGGATCATAAATGTAACCACAGACAATACAGACATATTTTTGCATTTGAAGCCTCCTTGATATAAACCTGAGAAAAGAGAGGAGTAAAACTTATCAGTTTTAGTTGATTACCACAATAACTGGGGTATTTTTTTAGCAAAAAAAAATATTTAATCAAGCATCTTCATAAGCTCTTTGACCGTTTTTTCAATCCCCTCAGCGGCTTCACTTATGCTTCCAGCAAGCATATACGCCGGAGAAGTGATAATTTTATTTTTCGTATCAACCACAAACTCTTTCACCGGGCAGGAAACGTGCGTTGCACCCATTGATGAGACAGCATCTGCGGTTTCTGCATCGGTCCCGATCGTCACCTGCGGATCCAGATGATCAATGCCGAGAACTTTAGCAACCAGCGCCGGCGCAATACAGACTGCAGCCAGGGGTTTCTTTGCAGCAACAATTTCCTGAATCAGACGGGCAACTTCAGGATGGACATCACAATCGGAACCTTTAAAAGCGAAATCACAAAGATTTTTTGCGGCTCCAAACCCACCGGGAATAAACAATGCGTCTAAATCGGCACCTTTGATTGTAGCAATATCACTGATTTCACCGCGCGCAATCCGTGCCGATTCCTCCAGAACGTTGCGGCTGGCCCCTTCGACGGGTTCACCTGTCAGGTGGTTGACAACCGCCTGCTCCATATCGGGAGCCATCATAACAACGTCCGCACCAGCACGATCAAGAGCTAACAGAGTAATAACGGTTTCATGAATTTCACTGCCATCATAGACCCCACATCCAGAAAGAAGAACACCCACCTTTGCCATAATAACCTCCTGATCATTCATTTATTGTTACTGCTGCAGATTTCAAAAGAAGCAATACAAGCATAACAGAACAGCTCAAGGTTGCACTATTAATACCCCTAAGAAAAATTCATCCAGAAGCTCTAGTGTTGTGTCACGGATGAAATGTTGCAAAATTGCGCTGGAATTTTGGATGTCAGCAAGGCGTGTTTTTTGCTGCATAGCCATAGCTATACAGCGGAAAACACAACGTAGTTGACACACAAAAGAACAAGCAAGATGCGGCATTTGATCCGTGACATGGCACTAGATATAGTAACGAAAGTATCTGATTCAGAAACCAGCAATTTTTCGCAAGGTCAAGGAAAGCAAACATTTGAGCGGAGGCGTAGTACTTTACGCCGCACAAACAAATGTGCAGATTGACGCAGAGATTGTGGAAAAGGACGGTTTCTGGACAGAAACTCAGTTCCGTGGATAGAGAACCGCGATTCCATGGGCTATTTGAGTCCCCAATGCTCTCAGACGGTGGGGCTCATTGGAATCCCAATAAACCGAGTCACCCGCATTTAAAATATAGGTTTCTGTCCCATGTTTCAGCTCAACCTGCCCTTCCAGGATATAGAAAAACTCCTCTCCTGCATGCCGTACCGGTTGAGATTGATCGGTCTGAGCCGGATCAAATTCGACCAGAAAAGGTTCCATATGTTTATGTTTTTTTCCATAAGCCAGGGAATGATAAAAATAAGGTTGTGGGGCACCCCCATGGCTCGGGCGGCGATTCATCCGCTCTGCATCATTAGCCCGAACCACCAGACACTTTTGGGTATTATCTTCTTCTTCAAAAAAAGTTTGCAGAGGGACTCGGAGCGCTTTTGCCACGCGCAGGAGAGTTGCCAATGGCGGAATGACTTGATCATTTTCGACCTGGGATAACAACGGTTTGGATAGCTCTGTGACCAGAGAAAGATCCTGCAAAGTCATCCGTTGTTTCTGCCGAAGCTCGCGGATCTTTTGCCCGATTTGCAACTCCTTGACTTCGGTTCTAAATTCGTCCATTGCTATCCTCTGGTGGCAGGTTAATTTATCTTTTAGCGTCCATTTACTCAGCAGTCAAGTTTTCCTGGTTTTTCTGCTATTGGACGCCCATTTATCACTATGGTAAAAGATACACTTGGAGATTTCACAACACAGAGGCATATATGCTGGAGCAAAAGAAAGAAATTTCTATTAAAGCAGTGCTATTTGATCTCGACGGAACCTTGCTGCGAGCTCAGATGGGGGAGTTTATAGCACAGTATATTCACGGGCTTTCAGCATTCTGCGCTGACAGAGTTAAACCCAAAAAGTTTGAAAAAACATTACTTAAAATCATCCACGACCTGATCCACACTGAAGGCAACGGTTCCATGACCAATGAGGAGCGTGTTTATACAAAAATGCGCCAGGAATTAGCCATCCCTGAGTCCTTGATAGGGGACAGTCTGACTCAATTAAAACAGCATGGTTTGGAGAGGCTACAGCAGTTTATCCAACCCATCCCGTTG
>JAOZOH010000273.1 GCA_029933365.1 Desulfuromusa sp.
TGATTACTGTCTCGATATGCTTGAGCTCTGTAATAAAATCATCCGGGCGGGTTTTCTTGAATAACTGGCTCTCTTCTGGGTTACCACCACATTTCCAACGAATCAGATCCTCGCTGCCGATAGTGATATCAATAAAACCATCTTTCCCCTGAACGCGACCCCACTTACGCGTCGGCTGGGTAACAACATCCTGAACCACGCGACCAACCAGACCTTTTTCCGTCCGTAAATTCAGCAGGCATAGACTGTCATAATCAAGCTTCTCAGTTTTTACGTATTCCAGGGTCGCCATGACTTCCGTGACCCGTCCGGCTCCCAGATTTCGGGCAAAATGCTGCCAGAGATTGATTGCATGAGAGTGCTCACCACTGGCTCCACCACCCCTCTGCCAGAAACCCAGGTAAGTATCCTGTGGCCCATCAAGCCAGGGGTGAGCAGTAAAAATCCCCCCCCAGTATTCGCGAAACTCAACATCCAGTGTTTCAACTGCACCGAGTGCCGGCATCAGTTCAACAGCCTTAGCCGCAGAGTGACTCACCGCATGGTCGTAACCAACAAAAACCTTGACCCCGGTTTCTTTAGCCAGTTGGTACAAAATATCGGCTTTCTCCAGCCCCGGTGTGCAGAGCGGTTTTTCGACCAACACAGCCTTCGGCTGCTCCTCTATCGCCTGAATCGCAAGATCCATATGCGAATCGGGTGGAGTTCCAATAAAAATTAGATCAAATCCTCCACGAGGAACATCCGCTACTGTGAAAAGCTGAATAGCATCATCCCACTGTCCATAACGTGTCGGGTAGATCTCTTCCTTGGTTCTTCGTAACGCTGCAGGGTCATTATCACACAGGGTAACATTCCAGCCTAGACGGCGAGAGGCATTAGCCAGATGGTTACCGATAGAACCGGCACCAAAAATTTTGACATTATACATGGGGCTTCTCCCAAGAAAAAAATAGTAAAAGTTCTTAACTGCAGTCAGAACTGCACCTGCTGCACCTGCGCCAAATCGTGTCAGTGATATTTATTTATAAATCCAGTATAGATGTTTTGAATGTTTTTTTACTTTAATCCCGTCAAACCGGCCCAGAAGGTTTCTATATCGCTCAATAACATCCAGCATCTCATCCTTAGTTATGCCCGGATAACGATGATCGTGCAGGGAGATATTATTTCGATGTCCCGGCTTACGCATATTGATATGTTTTTCCAGTGCTCTGGTTTTGGTACGATACCATCCATGAAGACGCTCGGCAAAAGGAGGGGCTGGGGGCTGCTTCTCCAGATAGCCCGCCTCTTCTAATACATCCACTATTCGATCAGCGGCCAGACGCCCTTCAAGAGCTGCTATGTGTGGTTCCATAGCTGCCTTTCTAACTGAATAATCCAGCGGACCCATTTCCCCGGCAACAATTGCACCAACTGTATCCAGTAGTTCCTCTTCGGTAAAGGCACGATGACTCACATTACGGGTGATGGCAAAATCATATTCATCGGCAACTTCTGGCTCAAAATTGACCCCCGTTGCCCCGAGAATTGCTGATTCAACCAGGGTTGTACAACCGTTCGCAACGACCACTTTTGCTGCCATCAACCAGGGGTGAACATTGCCCTCATTATTAATAATCAGGTTGGGATGGTCTTTAGCAACATCCAGCCAAGGTTTGTGACTTTCAGAAGGATGGGGCCTCAAAACGATCGTATAGTTAGAAAATCTGTCACAAAATGTTGGTAACATTTTTTTGAAGTGTTCAAAAATAGCCAATTTGTGGCGACCTTTACCGGCATCATAAGGATCAATTTTCCCCGGCTTCTTCCCCTCGGCAGCCTGTTTTAACTCTCCGAGATCGGGGTAGTAGTGGTTAACCTTGCTAAAATTGGTATTGATGATGATGAATTTGCCATAACGGTTCTGTATTGCCTCCGCCTCGGGACGATAAAACTCGCGAAGTTCGGGACGCAACAGGTCAATCCTGGGATTTCCAGTCACTTTTATCGGCGTGTTTTCATAACCGCTAAAATCCCGAAAAGCACGGGCATTATCCTCACCCCAAGTCGTCAGCAAGGCAATATCTCTCATCGCAACAGCCGAGAGCCGCCAACGATGATAGATAACATCAGGTTCTCGTAAAAGACCCTCTTCGTCCCAAGCTAAAATATCATGACCGTTCTGACTGAGCAGTTTGAACATGCGAATACTACGGTCTTTCATACTCTTAGCCATGTAAACACCGCGAGGAACCGAAGCCGTTTTAAAGTGGATATACGCCCGGGAACCAATCAGTACCGGGAAGCCTCGCTCTGCCGCCACACAGGAAAGGAGAATTTTAGCATCCATCTCTCGAACCTGGTTTTCAACCGGCATAATTATTGTTGAGGGTGAAGCGGCCATCTGGAACTCTTCCTTCTTATAAACTTAAAAACCCGGCCAAAACAACAGAGTTTTAAATTACAGGGTCTTCGGTCACGTACCAATACTCAAATTTTTGTCCCGATTAAAAACTACATTTCCT
>JAOZOH010000107.1 GCA_029933365.1 Desulfuromusa sp.
GAACCAGTGACCCTTCGCGTGTGAGGCGAATGCTCTCCCGCTGAGCTAACCGCCCAAATGTAGATTTTTTATAACAATATCGAACCTAAGTGTCAATCAGAGTGTTCAGCAACAACAGCAAAACCCATGACAGATAAAAAGCTATCAACAAGCTCATAATTTACTTCTTTTTGAAAAAACCAGAGATGGTCTCACGTACTTCTGGGGCTGCCATCCGCTCGTTAAACAGGTCAAGCTCCCGCGACAAAGCAGTATTTACGGCATCATCCATTCCACATTTAAGTAGCGCTTTGGCTGCCCGGATTGCATCTGAATTCTTGCATGCCAGCTTGCCCGCAACATCCAGAGCACGGTCCATCAGGTCACAGGCGGGAACGATTTCATTCACCAGTCCGATTCGTTCTGCTAACTCGGACCCAAATGGCTCACCAAGTAAAATAATTTCTGCAGCTTTCTGATAACCGATCAGATGCGGCAAAATGTAGCTGGTTCCCCCTTCTGGAGAAAGCCCCAAGTTAACAAATGGCAGTGAAAAACGGGTTTTGGGTCCAGCATAAACAAAATCACAGTGAAACAGCATTATGGTGCCAATCCCCAAACAAAGCCCATCTACGGCAGCAATGACAGGTTTTCGAACATGCCGCAAGGCATCAATATAAATGTTGTGCGGATAGATTCTGTTTGGTGATGGTCCATTGCGAAATCCGGCCAGATCGTTGCCACTGGTAAAGCAATCCTCCAACCCATGCAGAATGATAGCACTGATACTATCATCGGTATCTGCATTCCTCATACCTTCGGCAATTTTAGTATACATTTCAGCAGTGAGTGCATTCTTCTTCTCTGGCCGATGGAGCTGAATACATAACGCAGATTCGACTTTTGAAGTAATGATATGTTCGGTCATAATTACATCGCTTTCACTTCATTTAGTTAAGCTTAAATTGAGTTGAATATTCTAGCGGATATAGACGCTACCCTAGCAGTCTGTCGGACTATCAATAGACTGGCTGCAAATTCGTCTGTTTGACCCAGATTTCAGCTCCTTTTCGACCAATAGCTACAGCTATTACTCATCAAATGAGCCAAAATCTGATCTCAAACGACCAAATTTTCGCTTCAGCCCAGATAGTCTGACAGGCTGCTAGCAAGAGGTGCAATACTCTTCAGATATCAAACACAAATAATAACAGTCAAAAGAATGCCGCAGAAACTTCGCAGAAAAAAATTGGGTAAACATGAGCATGCCAACCCAATTTCTTATTGGCGACCCCGGGAGGATTCGCCCACTACAGCTTGAACTTCCTGTCCAAGCTTGCGTTGGCTCCCCTGCACTCGCTGCCGCGACCATCCATGGTCGCTTTTCTGACATTAAGTCAGCGCTCACTCCGCTTCGAATCCCAGCATCAAAAACCATCAACTGGCGACCCCGGGAGGATTCGAACCTCCGACAATCACCTTAGGAGGGTGCCGCTCTATCCAGCTGAGCTACGGGGCCGTGGAAACGCTTTATAACTTATCGGGACTGTGCTTGACAAGTTCTTATCTGGTTTGCCTGGACAATCGAATCAGAATTTCAACAGGCTATAAACCTTACCTTCTGGAAGCTTACTTCGACCGTTCAGAAATTCCAACTCAGCCATAAATGCACACTCGTGGATCTCTGCCCCGATTTTTTCTACCAGATCAACAACGGCTGCCATGGTGCCACCGGTTGCCAAAAGATCATCGGCAATGATCACCCGATCACCTTTCTGGAATGCGTCTTCATGAATCTCCAGAGAGTCACTACCATATTCCAGCTCATAGGTGATGCTGCAGGTTTGATAAGGGAGTTTTCCCGGCTTGCGGACTAAAGTAATACCGGTTCCCAATTTATAGGCTAAAGCAGCCCCCAAGATAAACCCACGTGCTTCTATTCCAACGATCTGGTCAATCTTTTCACCAATGTAACGATGAGCCAGTAAATCAACCATACGATGAAAACTTTTGGCATCCGAAAGTAGGGTTGTAATATCTTTAAAGACAATGCCCTTTTTAGGAAAATCGGGAATGTCACGGATAATCTGTTTTAACTCTTCCATTGCAAACTCCAAAGTAGAAGTTAATAACCCTCTTCATCGGTCAGGGAATTTTCCATTGCTTTTTTTAATTTAGCCAAACTTTTAGCTTCAATTTGTCGGATTCTTTCACGAGTAACCCCAAATTTTTGACCAATGGTATCCAAAGTTTGTGGATCACGGTCTTCAAGTCCAAAGCGTAATGCCAAGATTTCGCGCTCTGTTTCACTGAGATCATCCATCCATTCCAGGACGTGAGCAAAGCGATCCAGATCTTCAATTTTAGCTCCTGGATCATCAAGTTTTGTATCTTCAATGGTATCAATCAAACTGTAATCTTCACCTTCACCCATTGGATGCTCTATTGAGTAGGTTTTATTCACCAGAATCATCATCCGCCGGACATGACTGGCGTCAGTGCCCATCGCCTCAGCAATTTCATCCACCTCAGGATCACGTTTTAGACGTTGCACTAACTCCCTGCTGATTTTAATCAGCTTGTTAATATCATCAGCGACATGAACCGGAAGGCGGATGGTACGACTTTGATTGACGATGGAACGTTCTATGGACTGCCGGATCCACCAGGTTGCATAAGTAGAGAAACGGCATCCCTTGCTAACTTTAAACTTTTCAACGGCCTTAATCAGCCCCATATTCCCCTCTTCAATCAGATCCAGGAAGGGTAAACCACGATTCATATAACGCTTAGCAATTTTAACCACCAGCCGCAGATTTGATTCAATCATACGTTCCCTGGCAGCATTATCCCCCAGAGCAATTAACCCTGCTAGTTCACGCTCGTCCTCTGCCGTCAGCAATTGGCTTTTTTGGATTTCCTTCAAATATAACTTTATTGCATCTGCGGTTGCCTGTTCTTCACCAACAACATAGGTCTTTTCGTCGTTTGGTTGTTTTTGGTTTCCATCCACAAGCCGGGTCTCCGAGCAATCCTTCGGCTCAGTTCCGCTCTCAGGGTTGGCCCCTTTTGCGCTAAAATTACTCATCACAACCTCCGCAACGTTCTCATGACACATCAAAACATAAAAAAGAGATGCCAAAAATCAAGGCAAGTATAAAATTGGATTCACAGCAAGTTTCCCTTTGCGTACTTCAAAATGGAGCCTTGGTTTCCCACCAGCTGGTGGGGTTCCAGACAGCGCAATGCGTTCACCTTTACTGACAAAATCCCCTTGCCTGACAAGGTTTTTATGATTGAACCCATAGACAGTAAAGAGATCATTTTCATGTTGTAGAATAATTAGAAAAGCGTATCCATTAACCCCGTCGCCGCTATAAATCACTTTACCAGCTTCTGCTGCCGTAACATCACTTCCAGCGCGTACCGCTATTTCTATCCCTTTACCACCACCCGCTTTTGCCTTTTGACTGAAAGAGCGAACTATTTTTCCACGTAGTGGCCACTGCAACTTTTTAACTTGAGTTGCCTTGGTTGTGAATGTTTTGGGCTTCGATATAGCAGGCTTAGTTTTTATAGGTTTAGATATTTTGCTGACCGGCCGTTGGGCGGAAGTAGCAACATTTTTTTTCTTGATTGGAGCCTTAGGCGGCTTGATGGACCCCTGTGGTTTGACAACCGACACAGATAGTACCCTCTCAGCACCTGGAATAAATAACCTTGTTCCAATGGGTATTTGTGAAGGATCGGAAATACCATTTACACGCGCCAGGTACTGGTCATTAACATCATAGGTACGACTGATTCGGTACAGAGTTTGCCCTGGTCTAACGGTATGGTAAATACCTGCTTCACAAGCATTCAAAAAAAGGCTGGAAACACCTAGCAGAAGGAAGAAAGACAGACGTATTTTCAGCACAGATTTCATCAATTGCAGCAATACTGTCGAAGAAAACTTAGACATCCTCAATCACCAGAGAAAAGCTTTCGTTAAGAAAAATGTTTAAACAGAAGAATGCCACCTATCAGAGTAATGAGCAATAAAATATATTTACACCATTAGCTGACAGAATTAGCCTACCAACCTTGTTCACCGATCAGAGGAACAAAGCGACAACCCATCAATTGCTCTCGCTCAAAACGGTCTTCATCCTTACGCACAATCCGCATTAAAATCTGTTGTTCCTGATCGCCAATCGGTAAAACCAATTTCCCCCCTATCTCCAACTGTTCCAAATACTTTGCCGGCACATCTGGAGATCCGGCAGCGACTAAAATCCCGGCAAAAGGGGCCTGATCTCTCCAGCCAATGGTGCCATCACCAACCTTAATATTAATATTACTCATTTGTAATTGATCAAGAATTTTACGAGCGCGTGATGCGAGAATAGCAATCCTTTCGACAGAATAGACCCGTTTGACCAACTTGGAGAGAACTGCGGTCTGATAGCCTGAGCCTGTTCCGATCTCAAGAATTCTCTCATCGCCTTTTAATTCAAGAGCTGCCGTCATTGCAGCAACCATATAAGGCTGGGAAATTGTCTGTTTTTCGCCAATGGGCAAAGAAGCATCACCATAGGCATGACTCTGCAAGCCTGCCTCTACAAACAGGTGTCGCGGAATGGCCAGCATTGCCTCAAGCACCCGTTGATCTGTAATACCTCGAGCCACGATCTGTTGCTCTATCATGCGTCGCCTGGCAACTGAATAATCCATCATTTTTCATCCATCATATTACTAAGCGACCAACGGTCCATTTCGGCATAAGTTTTCTCATTGGTCATATTTGTATTCAGTGGGGTCACTGAGATAAATCCCTGCTGCAAAGCGTTACAATCACTACCGGGAACATCCTCAAATCCGACATCCGAGCCACCTAACCAATAATATTTACGTCCACGCGGGTCTTGATTAGAAATAACCGAATCTTCATATCGCCGTCGACCTTGTCGGGTCAATTGCACTCCAACACATGCACCTGAGGGGATATTAACATTCAAAAAAGTCTCTTCGGGCAACCCATTAATACTGATTTTTTAGCGAGAACTTTGGAAAAATCTGCCGCCAAACCAAGGTCTTTATCATTAAAATGTTTAGTATCAAGAGAAACAGCAAAGGCTGGAAGTCCCATTAAGGTTGCTTCTAAAGCAGCACAAACAGTACCAGAATAGGTGATATCATCGCCAACATTACTGCCACGATTAATGCCAGAGACAACCAGGTCCGGTCGTTGTTCCAACAACCCATGAACCCCAAGGTTGATACAATCGGTTGGAGTGCCATCGACGGCAAAAACCTGTGGCTTAATTTCCTCAGCACGCAAGGGATGATCCAGAGTCAACGCATGACCAACAGCGCTACGATTACGGTCAGGAGCAACAACTACAACCTGGCCTAAATCACTCAATGCCATAGAGAGAAAACGTAACCCAGCTGAATGAACACCATCATCATTGGTGACTAAAATTAACACAGCTTCGTATTATTCAGAGTGAGTGTTGTTTAAATAGTTGCGGAGTTGCATAAGGTCGGCCTTGACAGCAGCTAGAGTTTCTTCCGGTGAATGGTTTTCAACCGCAGTGAATCCAAGCTTTTTGTCAGCCTGCAACTTCTTGCGGGCACCAGCAATAGTAAAGCCCTGCCGATAAAGAAGTTCCTTTATCAACAGGGCTGTTTCAACATCTTTGCGTCGATAAAGACGCTGATTGGAACGGCTTTTCACCGGGCGAAGAACAGAAAATTCGGTTTCCCAATAGCGCAAGACATGGGTTTTCAATTGCAACAACGCTGCAACTTCACCAATTTTAAAATAGAGCTTTTCAGGTATCTGAGGCACCAGTTCAGCTCAACACAGAATTAAGGAGTTTCGTTGATTGCAGCTTTGAGAACCTGACTCGGCTTAAATGTCAGAATTTTGCGTGCAGAGATCTCAATTTCACTCCCGGTCTGCGGATTCCGACCACGACGGGACGCTTTTTCTTTGACAACAAAATTACCAAACCCGGCAATCTTAATTTTTTCCCCATCCTCCAGGGTGGTTTTCATCAAGTCAAAAACCATTTCTACAATTGCAGCTGATTCTTTTTTGGAAAAACCAGTTGTCAGGTAAACACTTTCAATAAGATCTGCTTTGGTCATGATCCCTCCCGCCTCACATACGTTTTTGTGGAGTCACTATCTATCTGATTTTTATGGATTTATACCATACCGATTATAAGTCTGCAAGTTCAATCAGCGAATTTCTGCATCTAACTGATGACAGAGTGAACGAATCAACTTGTCATGAGATTTATTAACTTCAGCTTCGGTCAAAGTTTTTTCCAAATCACGATAACGAACCCGCACAGCAAGGCTCTTTTTACCGACAGGAACGCCTTTTCCTGTGTACAGGTCAAAAATAGTCGCGCTTTCGAAAAACCGAACCTTGCCCCGGTTGATGATATTCATCACCTGTTCCGCAATAATTGATTCATCCAGCAACAATGCGCTGTCACGAAGCATATCGGGAAAACGAGAAAGAGCCTTGAACTGTGCATGTTCTCCGGCTACGGCAAGGATATTTTCAACATCAAGTTCAAACACATATACCGGCTGGTCAATATCAAACGTTGTTAAAACTTCGGGATGCACTTCACCCAAAAAACCCAACAACAGTTTACCGGACATAAGCCGGCAAGACTTCCCTGGATGTAAATATGGCTGGAACATATCTGAGTCAAAAGAAACATTATAAATGTTTAGGTTGACAAGTATTTCTTCAACAACTCCTTTAAGGTCATAAAAATCGACAGGAGCAGCAGATTGTGACCATCCTTCAGGTTCACGTTGGCCAGACATCACCGCTGTTAATGACAACTGCTCTATACATTGACTATCTGACTCTTGGGTCAAAAATACTGGTCGCAACTCAAATAAGCGCAAATCGGAACTGCGATAGTTCAGGTTGCGTGAGACCGTTTCGAGCAGACTCGGCAGCAAACTGGTCCGCATGACTGACTGATCTTCGGATAGTGGATTCAATATTTTAACTTGCACTGAACGCTTATCTTCTGCCGTAATGCCAATTTTCTGTACGCTGTCAGCAGCAACGAAGGAATAGTTTATGGCTTCTGAAAATCCTGCTGTGACCATACTTTGCCGGAGAGATTTCTGTAACAACTGCCGCAGTGGTGGCAAACTAGCATCAACAGTGCCAACTGGCATAGTCACTGGAATCCGATTATAGCCATAGAGCCTGGCTATTTCTTCAATCAAATCAACTTCACGCTCAATATCCGGACGGAAACTGGGGACTCTGACCTGTAAGCAGTCAGAACAACTGCCAGCTGTGACCTGCAAACCAATGGACTCGAGTAAACTCTGAATTGATTTACAATCAACCGGTATATCCAGTAATTTTTCAGTTTTAGTTGCACTTATTTCGAGACTCAGGGGTTCCAGACATTGTGGATAGTTATCAATGACTCCCGCCAGGACATTTCCACCACTCAACTCAGCAATCAAGCTGGCGGCACGATCAAGGGCAACCGGTATCATATCAATATCAGCGCCGCGTTCAAAACGGTGCGATGATTCGGTATGTAAACCATGTCTTTTACTGGTACGACGGATCATTGTCGGCTTAAAGTAGGCAGCCTCCAGCAGAATCGTTTCGGTATCGTCTTTAACTTCAGAATTAAGCCCACCCATCACCCCCGCCATAGCAACAGGTTGCTGTCCATCACAAATCATCAGATCTTCAGTACTGAGTGAATGTTCCTGCTCATCAAGGGTCGTAAACTTTTCACCCTGTTGTGCAGATTTAACTATAATTTTACCATCATGCAGATATCTAAAATCAAAAGCATGCAGAGGATGACCGAGCTCCAGCATCACATAGTTAGTTACGTCAACAACGTTGTTGATTGAACGCATCCCAACAGCTTCCAAGCGTCGCACCATCCAGTCTGGCGAAGGACCAATTTTAACGTTTTTTATCATTCGGGCAGCATAGCGTGGACAACCCACAGAATTTTCAATATCGACTGATGCCATCTCTCCGATCGCCATCTCAACTTCACTGAGTTGAGTTGCTGGTAATTTCAGTTTTTCACCACACAGAGCTGCAACTTCTCTGGCAACTCCAACCACACTAAGACAGTCTGGTCGATTAGGGGTCAGACCAATCTCAATCTGATAATCCTTCAAGCAAAGTGCAGCAAAAACTGGCTGTCCAAGTGGTAATTTTTCTGGAAGAATCATAATACCCGGGGAATCCTCTGCGAGAGCCAACTCCTTTTCTGAACAGAGCATACCGAGGGAAACCTGACCACGAATTTTTGATTTCTTAATCTTAAAATCACCCGGCAATACTGAACCGGGCTGAGCTAACGCAATAAGATCACCGGCTTTATGGTTCGTGGCACCACAGACAACTTGAACAACCTCCGTACCCGTATTGACCTGACAGACGGTTAGCCGATCAGCATCCGGATGTTGCTCAACCGAATCCAGCTGTGCGACAATGACAGAATCAAGGTTGCCCCCTATCTCTACCAGGGCATCCACCTCAAGACCCGCCATTGTCAATCGGTCGCAAAGTTCTTGCGGTGTATATTCAAAATCGACAAATTCTTTTAACCAGTTGTAGGTGACTATCATTTATCAAGTTCCTTGCTCAATATTAAAACTGCTTGAGAAAACGCAGATCATTATCAAAGAATAAGCGCAGATCATTAACCCCATATTTCAACATGGCAATCCGCTCCAACCCCATACCGAATGCAAATCCACTATATTTTTCAACATCATAATCAACTGACTTAAATACTTCAGGATCGATCATCCCGCAGCCAAGAATTTCCAGCCAGCCTGTCTTGCCACAAACGCGACAGCCCTTACCACCACAGATCACACATTCAATATCAACCTCAGCACTCGGTTCGGTGAAGGGGAAAAATGAGGGTCTAAAACGGACATTGTGCCCTGCACCAAAAAACTCATTGAGAAAATGGGTGAGAATTCCCTTTAAATCGCCAAAAGTAACCCGATCATCGACCAGAAAACCTTCAATTTGGTGAAACATCGGGCTATGGGTCAAATCAGAATCACGCCGATAGACTGTTCCCGGAGCAATCACTCTGACTGGGGGTTTATGCCTGAGCATGGTGCGGATTTGTACCGGCGATGTGTGAGTACGTAAGACTCGATCATCACTGATATAAAAGGTGTCCTGCATATCTCGAGCGGGGTGATCTTTGGGGATATTCAACGCCTCAAAATTGTAAAAGTCCTGCTCAATTTCTGGCCCCTCTTCGACCGTAAATCCCAATCGTGAAAAAATTTCGACAGCTTCATTAGTGACAAGAGTTACAGGATGCAAACTGCCACTGACCGTCTTCCTACCGGGGAGCGTTACATCAATTTTTTCATTAGCCAGCCGGGATGCAATCTCCTGCTGCTGTAATTCCATCTGCCGTGCGCTAAAGGATGATTCAAACTGATCTTTTAAGGTATTAACCAAGGTTCCAATCGCAGGGCGCTCTGCCACAGAAAGATCTCGCATTCCCTTCATGACTTCTGTCAATGAACCTTTTTTTCCCAGGATTTTTACCCGCACATCCTGTAGAGCGAGAAGATCAGCTGCTTGTTCCAAGTCAGACAAAGCATCTTGTTGTAATTGTTTTAAACGTTTTTCCATGTGACAAATCCATAATCAGAGTCATCCCAATGAAACGGGATGTACTTATTATCTTCAAATTTGCAAAATAAACTCACCAGAA
>JAOZOH010000108.1 GCA_029933365.1 Desulfuromusa sp.
AGCCGCGGGGTTGTGGCAACGTGCTCCTACGAAGCACGCCGCTTTGGGATTCATTCGGCCATGTCCTGTGCTCGTGCCTATCGGCTTTGTCCCCAGGTTATTTTTGTCCGTCCCCGTTTTGATGCATATCGTGAAGTCTCTCAGCAGATCAGGGGAATATTTCTGCAATATACTGATCTGGTCGAGCCCCTCTCTCTGGATGAAGCCTATCTGGATGTCACCCGCAATAAGCCAAATATTCAATCAGCCACCTGGATTGCGCAGATCATCCGACAAAAAATCCGTAAAGAAACGGGTTTGACCGCCTCTGCCGGAGTCTCATACAATAAATTTCTTGCCAAAATTGCTTCAGATATCAAGAAACCCGATGGATTAACTATTGTGACGCCAGAGCAAGCGGAACAATTTATTGCTCAGTTGCCAATTCGGCGTTTTCATGGAGTAGGGCAGGTCACTGAAAAGAAAATGGAGAAACTGGGGATTTTAACGGGGGCGGATTTGCGTAACCACTCTCTACAGGAGTTAGGCAAGAATTTCGGTAAATCAGGAGACTATTATTTCAACATTGCCCGAGGAGTTGATCTGCGACCAGTCGTGCCGAACCGGGTACGTAAATCGATTGGCAAAGAAACGACGCTGACCGATGATATTTCTGATCGAGGTCAAATGCTGACTATTATCGGTGAGTTAGCAGAAAAAGTAGCAGCGCTGTTACAGGCAAAACAAACCAGCGGGTTGACCCTGACGTTGAAAGTGAAATATGCAGATTTCGAGATAGTGACCCGAAGTATCAGCCGGGAACATCCAATTGAAACTGCAGATGAGATATTGTTGTTGTCTGAAAAATTGTTACTGAAAACGGCAGCAGGTGACAGAGCGGTACGACTTTTGGGGGTGACAATCTCTCATCTGACAACAGGTGTCCCTGCTGTTGCTGAACTATTACAGATGGAATTGCCTTTTGCCTGAATGTAAAAAAGCCCGACACATTGTGCTGGGCTTTTGTTGAGCATATTGAAATATACTGAAAATTACTTCATTTTCTTGCGGCGGTAAAATGCCAAGCCTTCGAGCCAGGAAAAAAACAACCATGGCTCATTATATTGATTGTAATGCGATTAACCGAAATATATTTTATCTCAGTGCCAGCCACCAAGCCACCAAAATCACGTTAACAGAAAGAAAAGCTAATCCCCTATTGATTTTATTCCACGGCAGTTTTAATTCCTGTGTAAAATATTCCGACACCAGTCCCAACCCGATTCCAGACAAAAAACCAAACAGATGTGCCCCGATGTCGGTATTTTCGCCGCTGGCTCCAAGTAGGGCTAATAATCCCAGAGCTGCTGCAAGCGGTAGTGGCCAGCGACGACGGAGATTGTTGCGGAAGTAAAGCATGTTGATGGTGGCAAGCAAGCCGACGGCTCCAAAAACTGCTGTTGATGCTCCGATGGAACGATGATCTGGGGATTGGACCACAGCATTCAACAAGTTTCCAAAAGCCCCGGTGCAGAGGACTAAAAACCAGGCACGGCCCGAACCGAGTAATCGGCAGAGTCTCACCATGAAAATCCCACCCAGAACGATATTGCTAACCAGATGGAGGGGGCTGGAATGCAGGGTCAATGCAGTGATCACCCGCCACCACTCTCCATTGAGAATTCTCTCAGCATGAGCATTGCCAAGTTCAGCCCAGTTGACCGGATGATGACCAAACAGATTGATTTGTTGTTGGGTAAGATTGTAGAAAATTGCCAGAAGAATTAAAACCCAGAGGGTTGATGCGGTATTCTCTTGGAGCTTCCGTTCGACAGGAGGGGGCGGTGGCCAGTTGTGGTTTTCTGTTTCGTATTGAATTAATTCCTGACAGGCATTTTGATATTCCCCCGTTGGGACAAGTAGTTGCCATTTGTAGTCAACCTTCTCTTCTCGGCAAGGGATCTGGCGTGATTGTAGAACCAACACCCAACTCTTTAGTTTGCGTTTCGAGATGGTCTGATCTGACGGTCCATCCTTCAGCTCCGGTGGGATCGGAACCCAGTCCAGCAGTTCAATTTCTATCCGTTTTTCTTTAATCATACTTTTCATAATTGCAGATAACTGATATTAACGGTACTGCAAATCTGTTGTTAGCCACGGACCCACACGGACAACGGCTGGACGTAAAACTTACAATCAAAAGACAGAATCATCCTCACGCTCGTTCGCTACACTCACTCAAGGCGCAAAGACCGCAGAGAAAATCTTATGTTCTAAGGTCTGAACCTAAAGATTTGATTTTGTCCGCAGTTGTCCGTGTGGGTCCGTGGCAAAAAAAGATTGTTTTTCAATATATTCAAAACAGGATTTTTATGACCGTTAAACAAATAGCCGATGAATTTAGCCTCTGGCAACAAATCGAAACGGCTGTCAACGGCATCCTTATGGAGGGATCAGCCCCTGCACTTCTTGAAAAAATTGCCAGAATTCCCATCCACAAAAGCCGGGCAACCCGTAGATTGGGAGCCTATGTCTCTATGGGAAGTGAGGCCGTTTGTATCCGGTTGCAATTTGCTCAGGAACCGGACAACCTGAAACAAACTTTTCTCCACGAAGTCGCCCACGCCTGTGACCATTTAAGTCGGACTAAAAAGCAACTGGCTTATCGCCGGGCGCACGGTTTTTCCTGGAAAGCATGGGCTCGGGAATTAGGGATATCACCCCGATGTTGTGGTGAAAGTGAAGCGGTACAGCAGCTGCATCAGCAGCGGGTGAAGTTGGTTGCTGTCTGCCAGAAATGTGGTGCGGAATTTCATCGGGTGAGACGCTTGAACAGAAACAGGAGTTATACCCATCAAAACTGTGGTGGAAAAATAAAACCGGTTTAGTCTTTTTTGAAAACTTAGCCAGGATAAAGCCTCGCTAAAAATTCTGCACTACAGGCTGGTTTCTCTTCACCCTCAATTTCAATCGTCATCAAATAGCAGATCTGTACGGCAGTTTTGACTTCTTCTGCAGACTGAATCGTTGTCCTCGCCCGAATTTTTGCCCCGACTTTGACTGGCGCCGGAAACCGGACTCGATTTAACCCGTAATTTACCCGGTACTTCATTCCGGGATAATTCTTTTGGAAAAAATCCGGATGATTGCTTTCGGTCAGATATGGCAGTAGTGACAGGGTTAAATAGCCGTGCGCAATGGTTGATCCGTAAGGAGATTCTTTTTTTGCCCGCTCCGGGTCGATATGGATCCATTGTTGATCGCCAGTCACTGCGGCAAACTGATCAATCCGTTGTTGATCTATTTGTACCCAAGGGCCGACATGAATTTCTTTACCAATCTGTGGTTGTAGAAAATTTAAAAATTTCTCGATCCGTTTTGCCGGGTTCATGATTAAAGTTCCTGGAGGTACTCAAGCACCTGTTGGGGATGATCTGCTGCCTTGCGTACCTTTGCCCAGTGTTTCAAGACTGTTCCATCGGCACCAATAAGAACGGTTGAACGGATACAACCCATTGTCACCTTGCCATAGTTTTTCTTCTCACCCCAGGCATCGTAATTCTGCAGCATAACTTTGTCCGGATCAGAAAGGAGGGTGAAAGGGAGATTGAACTGACTGATAAACCTATCATGTGATACCAGACTGTCTTTACTGACGCCCAGCAGTTGGACATCCATAGTCAGTAATTCATTGTACATTTCACCAAAGGCACACGATTCCTTGGTGCAGCCGGAGGTGTTGTCTTTGGGGTAAAAATACACAAGCAACATTTTTCCGCTATAATCCAGCAGCTTATGTTCTTTGCCGTCACTTCCAAATAGAGTAAAATCAGGAGCCGGTTGTCCCTCTGCAATTGCCATCGTTTTATTCCTCCTGTTACTGATCTGGTGATTCAAGCAGTCTGTTGAGTTTCTCCAGTTTCTGTTGTACCGATTCTTCTACCAGTTCCGTTCCAAACATCCAGGTTAACTGTCCCAGTATCAAGCTGACATCAGCAATCTCATCGATAACGGCTTGTTGATCAACCTTGCCGCGGCGAAAATGCTTCAGTGCCGCAATTAGTTCGGCACATTCCTCAACCGCTTGATCATATTGGGCATCCTCCCCCCATTTATCTAAAGTTGCCTGGTAGAGTTGTTTCATCTGTATGATATGTCCTTTAAACTCAGGAAAAGTGTGGCATGTAACTAAAAAGGCTGCCGGACTGGCAGCCTTTTTAACGTGTAGTCTGAGAAAAATCAGGCTGTATCGGGGCGTTCTTTTTGCAGAAAAACAGCCAGTTTTTCTTCAACCAGAGTCAGGTGTTTCTGCATCCATTCGCGGGCTCGCTCTGGATCGCGGGCTTCTATCGCTTCAAGGATTTCGCGGTGCTGATTTAGTAGCTGATCAATGTATCCTTCTTTATTGTAAAATTCACCCAGGGCGACCATGATCGTGGTCTGGAACAGTTTTTGGACAGTATTAAGGATATGCACCTGAAGGGTGTTATGGCTCGCGGCTGTGATGGTCAGGTGGAACTGAAAATCAATTTCTGGATCCCATCCCCCTTTTTTTGCCTGCTCTTCCATGATGGAATAGAGTTCACGCAGTCGATCAAGTTCGGGTTTTTCAGCACGCTTGGCCGCAAGATAAGCAGACCAGGTTTCCAACCCTAAACGCACTTCAGCCAGTGCGTGCAGCATGCGCGGATCGCGCCGTTCAACCATATTGGACAGCGGGTCGGCCATGGTGACATCAGCCAGTGAGCGAACGAAAGTGCCGCCCCCCTGCCGTGATTCTAGAAAACCCATTGCTTCAAGAACCATGATTGCTTCTCTTACCGATGGTCGGCTTACTCCTAGAATCGTTGCCAGTTCCCGTTCTGATGGTATCCGTTGGCCGGGGCCGAGATCACCGCGAGAGATCAATTCTTTGATCTGTCCAACAATTTCTTCAGATAGTTTTTTGGGGCGGATTGGTTTGAATACTGTGGTCATAAAAGTCTCCAGATATTTGGTAAGACCTTTTACCATGATGGGATATTTAAGACAAGATAAGAGCTTGGACTTTAGGAAAAATAGTTTTAAATGGTGGCTAAACCGGTTGTCGAAACTGCTAGTGTTGTGTCACGGATGAAATGTTGCAAAATTGCGCTGGAATTTTGTATGTCAGCAAGGCGTGGTTTTTGCTGCATAGCCATAGCTATACAGCGGAAAGCGCAACGTAGTTGACACACAAAAGAACAAGCAAGATGCGGCATTTGGTCTGTGATATGACACTATCTAAAAGTTATTAATTACTCTTTTGCTTTGTGGGTGCGTTTAAACCGCTTAAACCAACTCTGAAATTCCTTCTCTTCACTCTCCATTTCAAAGGCATTGATCAGCCCACGGGCAATTGAAACCGCGACAGCACGGTTACGTAAGTTAAAGGAATCACCAACTTTTTCGGTGTTGAACTGCTCCTGATCGATACCCAGTTTATTATAGAGAGAGTTGAGCCGACTTTGTACCCCACGGCGTGACAGATAGCGGCGTTGGGCAATCAGGTTGTCAGTCAGGCCCAGCGAGATGTCGAGTAAAGCTTCGTACTCTATATCTGAGAGTGCGGTTAAGCTGTGCCCCGCCCGCCCTTGAACTTTACGCACCTCCGGGGCGATCCAGCACTGCTCATCCAGCAGGACCGTGCGGATAGCAGAAGCAATTCGTTCTCTGGGACTTGATTTCAAAATATAGCCGTAAACGGTTTCTGGTGGCACGATCTTCACCAGAGCACGGACGTACATCTCATCTTTGAATTGACTCCAGAAAACAATTCGTGCTTCTGGTTGTTGTTGCCAGAGTTGTTGAGCAAAATCAATACCGTTCATTTCCGGCATCTGGATATCACTGATGACCAAAGGGTTGTCACGTGATAAGCCAATCTCAAGGGCTGCCTCACCGTTAGGAGCCCGGGTGATATTGACGTGCTCTTCCCATTCACCAAGCAATTGCCTCAAAAATTCGAAATCTTTTGGATTGTCTTCTGCAATAAGAATATCTAAGGGTTGCATGTTGACTCCTGGTCAGATCTCATAAGGTAGAGTGAGCTCAAAGCGGGTTCCAGTTGAAAAACGGGATGCTTTCCAGCTGACTTCAGCATCAATGGCTCTGGCACGCTCACGAATATTATGCAATCCCCGACCGTTGTTTTGACCCTCTTCTTCCATCATTCCCTTACCATTGTCTTCAACCGATAAAATTAAGGTCTTTTCTCGTATTTCCAGATTGACTTCATAGCGGCTGGCAGCAGCATGCTTGATAACATTCTGGATCGCTTCAATGGCAATTCGATAGAGGGTTAACTGTCTGATGCGATTCAGGTTCAAATCATTGATGCTCGGGTCGATATAGAGGTGATATTCAGGTAACCCCTCAATATCACAATGTTGCTCCAAGTGAGCTTCAATAGCCGCTCCCAAGCCGAGGATATCGAGGGTTTGGGGATGAAGGTTGTTCATGATATCACGTAGATTGGCAATTGCCCGCTCCAGGTCAAGTTTTAAATTCTCAGTTTTTACCTGATCTGTTTTGTTTGGCAATTCCGCTGATAAATTTTGTAACCCGCGTAAAATGGCAGAAAGATCCGACAGGGATTGGTCATGCAGATCCATGGCAATCCTGCGTCTCTCTTCTTCAGCACCCTCTAGAAGCTTTTCTGTCCCGACGACCTGGATCAGCCGCTTGGTCATACGGTTGATAGATAGTGCCAGAGTGTCAAGTTCATCGCGAATCCGATCCGGAGCTGGTGGTAGTTCGAGTTTTCCATCAGCAATGCGAACCGCATTTTTGGAGAGTAATTGGATTCGGTTGAGAATCCTGCGGCTAAAGTAGGTAGATATAAACAGTCCAAGCAAAATTGCCAGAACAAGAACTGACATAGAGACGACAGCAGTTCGTTCAACCAGTTGATTGATATCCTGTTCCTGCAGGAGCCTGAGTCTGTTTCGGTGGATTTGGGTAATATTGGAGAGTGCCGAAAGCTCAGTTCTAAAGCGGGCAAAAAGTTCAGCAGTTTTTTCTATTTCAGGGCTATCAGCAGGGTTGAGACTTTTGGCGAGTTCCTGGAGTTGAGAAATCTGCCCTGATTCTCTCAATGGGCCAAATGGTTGCAACCGCCCAATGGCAGCCAGCAGGCGCTCATACAGATCAGCAACCAATGCCATATCTTCAGGAGCAGCTCTGCCATTAATTTGCATAGTTCTCAGCAGGAGATGGAGTCGGCGCGCTGCAAGATCCGACTCAGCCAGGGCGACAAAAGTGGTTCTGATTGCCTTGGTTTTCTGCCGTTTGAAGGATAGATCCCAATAGGTATATTGCATAAACCCCAGCAACAGAATCAGCAGAATCAGAACCGTTGCCGGAGCCAGAAGAACTTGTTGTTTAACGGTTATTCGCATTTGTGCAGTCCCATGATATATCTAAGTGTTGACGACACTAGCATGTCACTTAGACTCTTGCACTGTGCAGATGCGCAATTTCATTATTTTTTACGGCGTAGATGGCGGAAGGTTGTTTCGGCCATTTCAACCACTCTTCTCTTTGTTATTTAAGGTGTTTGCCCGGAGATATTACAGTATTGGGTGAATTTTATAATCAGAGAAAAAACTAAAATGTAGAATAAAAAAGCCCCAAAGACCTGGAGGGGGGGTAGGTCTTCGGGGCATGAAACCTTCAAGAAGGTCTCACTTAGAAATATACAGGACTCAGATCGAAAAGTGAACCCCAAAAGCCAAAAAAATATGCAAAGATAATTTATTTTGGCAACTGATCCAATTCTGCCAAATTTTGTGGCAAGGGGAGCTCAACTGTAAATTTGCTGCCTTGGCCAAGGGTTGAGCTGACGGTGACTGACCCCGCATGTGCATTGATAATCCATTTGACAATAGACAAGCCCAGCCCGGAACCACCATCGTTGCGATTGCTGGTTTTATTAACCCGGTAGAAACGGTCAAAGATGGCATCCAAGTGCTTGTTATCTATACCGATACCGGTATCGGTAATATCTATTGTAACAGTATTTTCATTCAGAGCTAGATCAATAGTGACGATACCATTTTCCGGTGTGTATTTTATTGCATTTGTCAGCAAGTTCAGAAAAACTTGGCGTAACCGTAGGCTGTCGGCCTGTATAAGAATCTGCCCATCAGGACAGTGTAGTTCGACGCTTATATTTTTAGCCGTTGCCAGGAGTTGAGCCTGATGGTGGAGTTCAACGACTAATTCATCCAGATGTAGGAGCTCCATTTTTAAAGGAATTTCACCCAGATCGCTTTTGGATAGCAATAGCAGATCTTCGATCAGGTAACTCATGCGGCTGATTTCTTCCAGATTTGATTCCAGAACCTCGCGGAGTTGTTTTTTATCCCTACTGTTTCTTAGGGCAAGTTCGGTTTCTCCACGCAGAATGGTCAGGGGAGTGCGTAGTTCATGGGTGACATCTGCAGAAAATTGCCGGGCACGGCGTAGATTGGTGACGCGGCGAGCCATCAGATCATTATAGCTGTGAGCCAGTTTTTGAATTTCTGGCTCAGATGTTTCTGCCACTGTGAATGTTGGCGGTAACATCTCTGCGGTGGTCTGATCCATCAAGCGGGTTAAGCGCTGAATTGCTTCCAGATTTCTGTTTCTGCGTTTACGTTGTATAACTGCAAAAACGGTCAGAATAGAAATCCCAATGAGAAATACAATTAACATGTGGATCCACGCTGGGTTGCTTTACCAAAAAAAACCGCCCCACCCGGGATCAGTGCCAGAAAAAGCAGATTCCAGGAAGGGAGGCGGTTTTTAGGATGGGTACTACGGTACAATTATTCTGATTCCTTTAGGACATAGCCAACCCCACGAACTGTGTGGATCAACTTTTTATCAAAGTCACGGTCAATTTTCTTGCGCAGATAATTGACATAAACATCGATAATATTGGTGAAGGAATCAAAGGTATAATCCCAAACATGCTCAGCAATCATGGTTCGGGTGAGAACCTGATTAGGACTGCGCATGAAATACTCAAGCAGAGCATACTCTTTTGAGGTCAGGTCGATTTCTTTATTATCGCGCCAAACTTTGTGACCAACTGGATCCAAGCGCAGGTCGGCAAAATAAAGCTCAGCTCCACGATCTTGAGATCCACGGCGGATCAGCGCTCTGACTCGGGCAATCAACTCGGCAAAAGCAAACGGCTTGGTCAGATAGTCATCGCTACCAATATCCAGGCCAGAAACAATATCTTCAACCGTATCTTTGGCCGTCAGACATAAAATTGGTGTTGCAATGCTTTTTTCACGCAGTTCCTTGATGGCGCTCAGCCCATCCTTTTTCGGCAGCATCACATCCATCAAAATCAGGTCGTAGGTAGAGTTTTCCGCCATCTGTACGCCTTGTTCTCCATCGTAGGCAACATCAACCGTAAACTCTTCTTCTTCCAGACCTCGCTTAATAAAGCTGGCAACCTTTTTTTCGTCTTCAACAACCAAGATGCGCATTGTGTGTCTCCTTTGTTCTTTTGTTGCCAGACTCATCATGCCTGACATTCACATGGGAAATTAATTTTTGAACTTTTCAATTATAAACTAAGTCGACTATAAAGCCGCTATTTCTAAATAGAAAAATTATATTTCAGGCTCTTTACTAGCTACAGCTCATGAAAATTTAGACAACTTTAGCAGAGACGCTTTGACTGTGCAAGGAGAATAATAATTTTTCTTTAATTAT
>JAOZOH010000109.1 GCA_029933365.1 Desulfuromusa sp.
ACCGGAGTCCGGAAATGATCGATCCCCGGAGCTGGCTCACAATAGAAGACATAATAAGGGCGGATACGAGTGCGCAACAGTTTCTGGTGCAGCTCCCGGAATGCTGGCACATTGTCGTTGATCCCTTTAAGTAGAACCGCTTGGTTCCCAACATTGATACCGCCACTCATCAGCTTGAAGATTGCCTTCTCTGTCTCTTCCGTAATTTCCTTCGCGTTGTTACACTGGGTGTTGAGCCAGACCGGTACCTTATGGAAACCACCGATCGCTTTCATGAGCCCGTCTGTGATCCGTTGCGGCAGAACGATCGGTAGACGCGAACCGATGCGGATCATTTCGATATGAGGAATCTCCCGAAGACTGCTGATCAGGTATTCCAGCTTATCATCCGATAACAGAAGAGGGTCGCCCCCGGTGACCAGGACGTCGCGGATCTCACTGTGTTCACGAATCCATGCTAGACCTTCTTCTACGTCAAAACGCAATTGCAAATCATCCTCGGTAACCACCTCCCGGCGAAAGCAATGACGACAGTAAATACCGCAAACTTCGATAACGGTGAATGCGATCCGATCTTTGTACTGGCGTGCAATACTGTCAGGACGAACTTCTTCTGTAGCGCGATTTTCTTTCCACACCAGATAGTTATCCATCCCGTATTCATTGACCTTCTCTTTCATCGACGGGATTACCTGCATCCGGATTGGACATTTTGGATCGTCCTTATCCATCAATGACGCAAAATATGGCGTTGTTCCCCATTTAGTTTTCAGGGTGGTGATTGCCTCCCTCTCGTCATCAGATACATTGATATACTGTTTCAGTTTTTCCAGGGTATTGACTTCGTTCTGCATCTGTTCAACCCATTCTTCTGCCATTTTTTCCTCCGTCTTCAGGCTTAGCCTATCCGTGTTTGAGATGTAGATTTCAGGCAGCCACAGCCCTTAAGTCTACAAATATTAGAGAGCCGCTATTTTCGACCCTGTTTCAACATAATGGTGCCGAATCACCTTTTCAATCAGATCCAGATCCTTCGATTTAACACTTTCGACAATTTCCCGGTGCCGCCTGCTGATTTCTGTAGGGCTATAGAGTCTGCCCCAATATTTAAAAAACAGAATATGCAGTTTAAGGCTAAGACGATCTGTGTATTCCAGCAACTGGACATTGTCACACTTACTGATCAAGAGATCGTGAAATTCTCCGCCAGTATCAATCACCATCTTATGATTCTTCTTTATTGCAAACCGTTCCATCTGCTCTACCAGATTTTCCAGTTTTTCAATCTCTTCAACAGAAAACCGGTCACAGGTGTTCATCACTGCGTAACCTTCAAGAACTCCACGCGTAGTGTAACTGTCGATAATCTGTTTAGGAGAAAAAACCGGAATAAAATTTCCCACCTGAGGGCGATAATCGACCAAACCGATCATGATCAACTCTTTCATCGCCTCACGAATCGGTGCCCTGCTGATTCCCATCTGCTCCGCCAGCAGAGTCTCTTTCAACTGATCACCCGGATTCAATTCATTTGTCAGGAGCAGCTGATAAACATAATCAACGACCTGATCCTTATAAGTTTTTTTGACAATCGGCATAAACTTTACAGCTCCCTTTTTTGTCTAATGTCGACATTAGACATCAGCATTGTAGATGTCAAGCATAAAAGCAATACAAATCTATTATTTGAAAAAACAAAATCTATCAGTGGGCAAGGAGGGAGAGAAGGATATGAACTGCAGCCCCGGATAGGGCTTAACCTAGAATAGACAATCTGAAGGAAGTAATGCCAATCTTTGATTTAAGAAGGAGCTAAAAGATAGATCAAACCTGCTGTAAACGTCGCAATAAACAGAGTTCTCAAACCAGCCCACAACCAATTCGTTCCGCTGGTCCGCCCCAAAAAGACACCCAGCAGAAATAGAATGCCCAAAGCCAACATCAAGGCAAACTCCAGTGGGTCAAACGGTAATTCTAAAGGCAGTGTCGCAGCCCATATCGGCAAAATAATAATCAGTGAAATCACTAACGGTGAAAGCCCATTGACTGCTGCAACCAGAAAAGGGAGTAATCGTGTTGCTTGCCCATAAACTGAACCATCCAGGTTTTCAAGCATTGCCTGTTCAAGTTCTCGAAGTTCTTTTTTCTGCTCCGCAGTTTCACTGATATAAGCACTGGTTAGGCCACTCATTCCGAGAGCAACAGCGGCACCAAAACACGAGTTGATAATAATTGGTAAATTTGCCCGATCACTGACATAAAAACCCATGATTATGCCAAGCATCGTCAGCGCACCATCAAAACCGTTAACGACAAAGTATCTCCGCACAAGACTGCGCGAACGGGTTATCTCCAACAATAATGCAAGCTGTTCAAACATGCTCTTCGGCGTTAACCCCCTTTATCTAATCAGATTCACTTTCTACCTCAACTCTGTCAATGCTGTGTATCGAGCCACCCATCTCTGAAATCGCTTCGACAATCGCTGCATACTTCAGATTTTCACCCTCTATAACAATAACAACAGTTTCCGTTTTCTCATCAACCTCTGCAACGGTCAGTTCTATCCGTGCGCCGGGTGATTTATCAGCAATCGTGGAGCTGAAGTCCAGACTGTTGGGATGATGGGGCTTGAGAACATCAAGTTCAATTCGTTTTAAGGATGCCATAGTTCACCAACCTTCTAATTGCTGTGCTCGATTTACCGATTTTTGCTGCAATAAATCCGCAAAATAAATGGAGATCTATTTGCAACTTGAGGAGCTTATTGTACTCTTAAAGTATGCTCTTCAATATCATATCAAATAACTGAGAACCTATGTGGATGCGGCCAACAATTTTAAACATATCCTGAAAGGAGGCTGAAAATGTCAGTCAAGGTTGCAATTAACGGGTTTGGGCGGATTGGCAGAAATGTCCTGCGTATTGCCAGCCAATCAAGTGATTTAGATGTGGTTGCTATTAACGACCTGACCGATGCAAAAACACTGGCACATTTGTTTAAATACGATTCGGTTCACGGTATTTTCCCGGGCGAGGTTGGCACTGCCGGAGAGAATCTGATCGTTAATGGTAAATCGATCAAAACTCTCTCCCAGCGCGAACCAAGCCAACTCCCCTGGCAAGAACTGGAAGTTGAAATTGTCATTGAAGCGACCGGACTTTTTCGTACCCGCGATCAGGCGGCACAACATCTGACCGCTGGAGCTGAAAAAGTTATCATCACCTCACCTGGCAAGGATGTCGACATCACCATCTGCATGGGGATCAACGAAGAAAATTATAATCCTGTTGAGCATAATATTATCTCCAACGCCTCCTGCACCACCAACTGTCTGGCTCCGGTAGCCAAGGTTCTACTGGAAAACTTTGGCATTATTCGAGGGATGATGACCACAATTCACTCCTATACGAATGACCAGAAAATTCTCGACCTGCCACATAAAGATCTGCGCCGTGCACGTGCTGCCGGTGTCAACATCATCCCAACAACGACCGGCGCTGCAAAAGCGACTGCTCTGGTTCTACCACAGCTTAAAGGGAAACTTGATGGAATGGCCATTCGGGTTCCTACACCAAATGTCTCCCTGGTCGATCTGGTTGTTGAAACCGAAAAAGTAACCAGCATAGATGAAGTTAATACCGCTATGAAGAGAGCGGCAGAAAATGAATTAAAAGGTATCCTCGATTATTCTGATCTCCCGCTGGTTTCACATGACTTCAATGGCTCATCCACATCGGCAATCTTCGATTCATTGGTCACCAACGTGATTGCTGGAACCATGGTCAAGACTCTGACCTGGTACGACAATGAGTGGGGCTATTCCTACCGGATTTTTGACTTGGTGCGTTACATAGCGGCGAAATAACCCGAAAGGGGAGTAAAGGAGGTCGACAGCATGCAAAAGAATGTTGAGAAATTCGGAATCAACGATAAGCGGGGCAGACCCAGTACCAGCCTTGATCCATTTGCTTCAGATAAGGCTTTGAAGGAGCCAGCTCTCTGCAAAGGTTGTCAAAGTTATCTTCATCACAAGCGCTGGCTGAACAATCCTGAAACCTACCAGCAGCTCAAATCTGACCCACGAGTTCACTGGGTCACCTGTCCAGCCTGCCGAAAGATTGCAGAGGGTTATCCGGAGGGGATCGTTACTCTGCGGGGCTCATACCTCTGGAAACATGAAGATGAAATTCGCAGATTGCTGAAAAATGTGGAAACTGAGTCCTTTGACAGAAACCCACAGGAACGGATCATCCGGCAGTCGCAAAAAGAGGAACAGATAATTATCGAAACAACCGAACAGAGCCTGGCGGAGCATCTAGGGCGAGTGCTACATAGAGCCCATCAGGGAGAGCTGCACATCCACTGGGCCGAAGGAGCTGACATTTGCCGGGTCAGCTGGGAGCGAAGGAACTAATGTCCCCTTTCCCGGTTAAGACCCATACAAAATGTCGACATTAGATATCTGTGCGATTAAAGTCAATTTTTGATCATTTTTTTAGGGTGATCGATACAATTTTCAATCATTTCAGTTATAAACATGAAAACTTATTTTTTTACTAGTTTCAGATATCACCAATAAACATTATCTGTTATAGTTAAAAATTGGACACAGTAAATGGATTTTTTATGTCTCCGCAGCATCTGCGTTGAGACCGGAAAACAATAGAACACAAAAATTTCAAGGTGGCCGATCCGTGGGGGAATACGGCCACTTTCATATGTCATTAAACCGGATAATTCTTCACTGACCCCGCTTGAAGCGGTGAGGTCACCGATGGAGGAATACCGGGTTGAGCCGCGATACAATGCGGACAGAAAGGTTTTACAACATGAGTAAGAAGATGCTGATCAACGCATCACATCCGGAAGAAAATCGGGTGGCGATCGTTGTTGATGGAATTTTAAGCGAACTCGATATAGAGATTGCCGGACAGGAACAAAGCAAAGGAAACATCTATAAAGCGGTGGTCGTCCGGGTAGAAACCGGGCTGCAAGCCGCTTTTGTCGATTATGGTGCGGAAAAGCTTGGCTTTTTGCAAATCGGCGAGATTCATTCGGGTCTCTACCCACCACAAAATGAAACGAAAGGTCGTCCACGCATCGCCGACCTTCTCCAACGCGGTCAAGAAATCCTGGTTCAAATTGTCAAAGAAGAGCGTGGCAACAAGGGTGCTGCCCTGACAACATTTCTTTCTATTCCCGGTCGCTACATGGTGTTAATGCCTGACAGCACTACCAAGGGAGTTTCCCGTAAAATAAGCGTTGACTCAGAACGCCGGAAGCTAAAAAAGACCATGGCCGAACTTGAACTGCCGGAACAAATGGGTTACATCGTCCGAACAGCAGGGATTGGTAAAGACAAAGAGGAACTAAAACGTGACTTTGATTATCTGGTTCGGCTGTATGAAGGAATTGTTGGCCGCAAAGATCAGATCAAAGCCCCGTCGCAGCTCTATCAGGAATCAAACTTGGCGATCCGCTCAATCCGGGATTACTTCAGTACTGAGATGGACGAAGTCCTGGTTGATGATCAAAAGGTGTATCAGGATACTAAAGATTTCTTTGCCCTTGTCATGCCAGAACTAAAACATCTAGTTAAACGTCATAGAGAACGTCGTCCGATTTTCTCCCGTTACCAGATTGAAGAGCAAATTGAGGGTTTGTCCAAAAACCAAGCTCCCCTCCCCTCCGGTGGTTCAATTGTACTTGATCAAACTGAAGCCCTGGTTGCTATCGATGTCAATTCTGGAAAAATGTCAGGTGAAAGTGGCATTGAGGCAACCGCCTATAAAACCAATTTAGAAGCAGCTGTTGAAATAGGTCGACAACTGCGGCTGCGTGATCTGGGGGGGTTGATTGTTATTGATTTCATTGATATGCGGGATCGTAAAAATATCCGTGAAATCGAACATGAAGTGCGCAAAGCCTTAAAAGATGACAAAGCCAAAGTTTCGGTCGGCAGGATCAGCCAATTTGGACTTCTGGAAATGAGCCGCCAGCGTTTAAAACCGGTCTTGAGTGTCGGAGCTTATCTCGAATGTCCACACTGCAAGGGGCTTGGACAAATAAAAAGCGTTGAAGCCCAAGCTGTGGCCTTCTTGCGGCAGGCTCATACCGCTGCGGCTAAAGGACAAATAGGACACATTGAAGCCAGTGTTCCCCTTGAAGTTGCAAATTATCTACTCAACCAAAAGCGCTCCACCATCAGCGAGCTGGAACGTCAGTTGAAATTAAAAATTTCGCTCTTGGGTCGATCTGATCTCCTCCCTGGAGATCTTGAATTTGAATTACATAAGCGTGAAAAAGAACAGGACAATACCCGCGAGATTCTACCGGTTTCTCATGACAATCAAATTGAGATTGCCCTGGCTGCAGCTCAACAAGGAGAGCAAGAATCTGAAAAACAGGCCGCAGAGCAAACTGAAAGCCTCTCTGAGACAACAGCTGCGGAGCAGGAAAACGGAGAAGAACCTGCGGAGAAAAGCAAAAAACGCCGCCGCAGACGGCGCAAAAAGCCAGCTGTCAGTACTCAGGAGACTCTAGAGCAAGATCAGCAAGAGTCAAGTGAAGAAATTCCGGTGAAAAAAACCCAGACTGGACAGGTGACCCAGCCAGAACCTGAGGTGTCCAAAAATGAGCAGCAAATAGAAACAAAGCCGGAAGATAATAGCCCATCGGAAAGCGAAAAACCGGCAGTAGAAAAACCAAAACCACGGCCTCGCAGAAGAAGCAGAAAGAAACCTGCTGCCACGCCGGAAACAATAGCAAATAAAAGCCAAGCTACCCCTGAACAGAATCAGGCCAACGAAAGTAAAACCGAGGAACAATCGAACCCGGAAGTGGCTGTGACAGAAACAAAACCGAAACGACACCCCCGGAGAACAACCAAGAAAGCAACAGAGGCTTCCACAAACACTGCAGATCCAACTTCTGAATTAAAAACTGCGGCAAAAGAAACACCCGCTGAGTCTCAGGAACCCCAGGCCGTCACATCAACAGATACCGTTGCCAGCGAAAAGCCCAAACCGCGTCGGGCACCAAGAAAGACGGCAAAAAAGACTGCCGAAAAAACTAAAACTGCCACCGAAACAGAAACTGCGACGGAGGAAAAACCAAAACGTCGTCCTCGGCGAACAACAAAGAAAAGCCCTGACACTCCCCCGACGACCACAGAATCTGTTTCTGAGAGCAAACCTGCTGAGGAAGGCAAACCTAAACGGCAACCCAGACGGACAACAAAAAAACCAACGGAAAAAGCTCCTGACAATAATATTGAATCGGCAGGGACAGAAGAAACTAAGCCTCAACGGCGTCCCCGAAAAACACCAGCCAAGAAAAAAGATCCGGCATCTGAAGCACCTGCTGAATAAACGAAACAGCCCGAATTCTTAATAGGATTCGGGCTTCTTTGTAGGGCATAATAACTCAGAAAAAATTCTGACTGAATTAGCTCAAGCGGTTAAGATCATCAAGCAATTGATCAATCTCGTCCTCGCTATAATCCTTTTTTCGTGCCGCATCTTCAATTGTATCCCAAACCGGTTCACCACAGCGAATACAGCGAATATTTTTATGAAACAGGTAGCCGACTGCGTCCTCTTTCAACTCTACAAGTTGTTCGATCTTCATATCTCGGGTAATCAGGGTATCTGCCATTTTCAACTCCTTATCAAAATGTTTTTTCTGTCCGTAGCTGCTCATAGAAATCACGATTATGATTTATTTCTGGATATTTTTTCACCAGTAATGAATAAATCTTTGTCGCCCGAAGCTCCAACTCTAACTGCTTTATAGCAAGAGTATAGGTTGCCGACTCAGTTCCATAATAACGCTTAAGCAACGCATACACACGGGAAAAATTTTGTATCAGAGGGAGAGTTCGTTGTTTCCGCCGAGACGCCAAAAATTGTTGCCCTTTGTTGCTGACTGCCAGCAAATGGAGATAAAGCGGCCCAGCAGAAAACTGTTGCTGAACAATATTTTTATCCATTTCCAGTAGAACAGAAACCAGCATCCGCTGAATACGGGTTCTAGTAAATTGCCGAGATTTAAGCCCGGTCAACAATTCTTCCAGTGATAATGATTTTTCCGCAACCCTTGATAAACGATTCTCAATCCCATTTTCTACCAGCCAACAGTTATTCAATCTGGCGGGATTGCGGAAGATTTGCGCCAATAATAAACGAAAATAATTTTCCGCAGAAAAAATACCACCGCCAGCAATAGCCTGCTGCAAAATTTGTAATACTGCGGCAGAAAGTAGATCATCAATCGATTCAGCTGCCGCTAGTTTTTTACGAATCCCGGTTGCGCTGGCAATTCCATCCTGGCCAATCTCAGTATCGTGATATCCAGCCCCAATTCTATGGATCGTTGCCGGATGTATAGAACTCTGCAACTGCTGCAAAACCTTAAGATATTCAATCCCAAGGATATTATTCGGCTCTACCAAAGTTGCAGCAACAACTTCATCCGGCAATAGCTCAGCCAGAAGCTGTGCTCTGGCCTGCGGGTAATTGACTCCCTGGCGCAATAATTCCGAGGTTTTCTCGGTAACGATTGAATCATTGTCGCACAGAAAATCCGCACAATATTGTAGCGGCTCAATTTCCCCTGACTCACTGCCAAAGCAAAGGCTGTCAACACATAGTGCATCCAAAGCCTGCACCGCTCCCCGAGCAAAATCGGGGGCACTACTGCACGCCCAAGGCAGTGGCAGTTCAACAACCAGATCTACCCCGGCCGCCAACGCCATCTCTGCCCGCACCCATTTATCCACCAACGCAGGTTCCCCGCGCTGCAAAAAATGTCCGCTCATCACCGCAACTGAAACATCTGCCTCAGTCACCCGCAGACTTTCCCGCAGATGATGCAAGTGACCATTATGGAATGGGTTATATTCGGTAATCAGTCCGACAGCACGCATAAATCCCCTATAAGACCACCGGAATCTGTTCCCCTATGCGATTTTCTTGTGGCGTAACAATAGTTTTGTAAGCCATCGCCTCCACTCCCCCGGCGACAACTTCACGCAATAATCGTCCATATTCAGAGTCAATATCGTCAGCCGGAGAAAATTCTGTTGTCTCAGCTCGTTGGACCAGAAAAAATATCACGGCCCGATAGCCCTGTTTTTTAGCTGCCAGTAATTCACGCAAATGTTTCTGCCCACGAATCGTTACCGCATCGGGAAAACAAG
This sequence comes from Desulfuromusa sp., assembly GCA_029933365.1. The sequence continues at coordinate 9,204 of JAOZOH010000109.1, forward strand.
CCGTTGTTCCATTGCAACACAAAGTGACATTTTTAACTTCAAGCAAAACTTGCTCGGCAGCTTTTTCCAGATAAAAATCGATTCGGCTCTCGCCAAACTTATATTCCGGCTGCACCTGATAATCTTCCAGAGATTTGATCCAATTATTGCGTAAAGCCTCTTCAACAACCCGATTGGTTCTCTGTGTGTGGGTATCAACCCAAGTGTTCCCAACCCGAATCAGCTCCAAAGTATATTGCAACTTTCGTTTTGGATTATCAGATTTTGAGATCAAGACATTATGACCCGCTATAGCACATTGCTTCATGCTGCCCGTATTGGGTGTATGGGCAATGACGACGCGACCATCCGACAACTCAATATCAGTAAAAAAGCGTTTGTACCGACGCAGCAGTATCCCCTTAAGTAAAGGTGCAGGTAGTTTCATTTACAGCCTCCAATTGCATCTTAACGGTAGTGTAACTTCTTTTCTGTAATTTCGATTCTACCCTGATTTTTTAGAAATTT
>JAOZOH010000274.1 GCA_029933365.1 Desulfuromusa sp.
TAGCCGCTTTAGGTGCTATCTGTCAAGATTAATTCCCAGATAATTGGCCATCCTCTTCCAACCGACGTTTCTCCCCCGCCTCCGGTAGATAAACCCCAGGGCGAGTTTATCTCGCCACACGGCGAAGATGTCGCACCTCTGGCCACAGCGGCGGCCCTGGACCCTTCGGTCTTCAGCAAGGTAAGCGCAACCGAGGCCATACCCGCAACCTGGGAGGAACGAGCGCGCAAGGCCTGGGAGTATTACATCGAAGAGCCGCTGGTCAAAAACTGCGTCAACTCCTGGCGCACCTTCGCTGTAGGCGATGAAATCAAAATCACCAGCGATGACAAGGACGTGAAGTGAAGAGTGATGCCGTTTCCCTTGCCGACCGGCTGAACATGCATTTCACCTGCATTGGGACCCGTTGACTCCACAGCGTCACCAATCATAGCTGCACTTTTTCGAACATTTTCTCTAGAGAACTTAGAAAATGTTGTAAAAGGTCTTCAGATATGCAATACCATTTCTATCGAAAGACTTTTCACGATGAAGCTAAGTTTGATGTCTGGCGTGTAAATTTTAGATTGCCAGAGATAATTGCAAAAGTGAACCTGAAAGGCTGTCACTCTTTTCAGTACCCCCTTGATGGGTATAAAAAACAAGAAAATTATGAGGTACCATAATAACGGCCTGAAAAATTAGCAGGTTACATCCCATTTCAGCGGGATTAATTTTTTGGGTAATTGGGTTGCGGGCGTTAAGCCCGCCTTAACAAGATAAGGAGAGAAAAATTGATCCCAATTCAAGATGGGGTGGTGAAACGTTACCCGGCGATGATCACTTGGGCGCTGATAACTGTGAACGCTATCGTATTCCTGTTCCAGACATCACTCTCGTCGGCTGCTCTGGGGAAGTTTCTGTCTGTATTCGCTTTGATCCCCGCGCGTTACTTTGGGCCCCTGGCCGCTCTGGCGCCGCCGCAGAGTATTTTTGATTATCTTCCCTTTGTGTCAAATACGTTTCTTCATGGCGGCTGGATGCACTTGATTTTGAATATGTGGACACTGTGGATATTTGGTCCCGCCGTGGAGGATCGCATAGGTTCAGCTCGTTTTTTGAGCTTCTACCTTCTGTGTGGGATCGTAGCATCCTTTGCTCACGCCCTTCTTAACGGCAATTCCGTAGTACCAGCCCTCGGCGCGTCAGGCGCTATTGCCGGCGTTATTGGATGCTACGTGCGTCTGTTTCCGCTTGCGCGGTTGGTAATAATGATCCCGATATTCATTTTCCCCTTTTTTGTGGAAATTTACGCGATTTTTTTCGCATTATTCTGGTTTATGACTCAGATCATTCCCGGTATTTTTTCCCTGATGTTACCGTCCACAACAGGAGGCATTGCCTGGTGGGCGCATATCGGAGGATTCATTGCCGGCTGGGTAATTACCCCGTTTATCAAGCGCCGGGAGCGCACTTATCGTCGTTTTTACGCTGACGAAGGGCGCTACGGCTTTTTCCCAAATGGCTATCGATCAAAAGGAGGAAGACCATGGGTGTAATGGAAATTTTGTGGATTTTTTTTATGATTAGTGCTCTACAGCCTGTATTGCAACGGCGCTATCTTGACGCCATGCGCACTCGTAAAATTGCAGAGATTGAAAAAAAGCGCGGTTCGAGGGTCATCCTTCTTGTGCATCGGCAGGAAACCATGAGCCTGCTGGGGTTTCCCCTGATGCGCTTCATTGACGTGAATGATTCCGAAGAAGTTTTACGTGCCATCCAAATAACCGGAGACGACGTGCCGTTGGACATTATTTTGCACACGCCGGGCGGTTTGGTGTTGGCCTCGCTGCAGATTGCACGTGCCATTCAAGCCCACAAAGGCAAAGTCACCGTCTTCGTACCCCATTATGCCATGTCTGGCGGCACTTTAATCGCCTTGGCCGCCGATGAAATTGTGATGTGCAAACATTCCGTACTCGGGCCAATCGATCCGCAGCTCGGTCAGTTTCCCGCTGCTTCCTTCCTCAAAGTGGTTGACCAGAAGCCCATCGCTGAGATTGACGACCAGACCTTAATGATGGCGGACATCGGACGCAAGGCTATTCAGCAGTTAGAGGCGGCGGCGACCAATCTCTTGAGGAGGAATATGGATGAGGAGGCTGCGCGGGCATTGGCAGTCAGGTTGGCTACCGGGACGTGGACGCATGATTATCCCCTATCCGCTGAAGAGGTCCGCTCGCTTGGACTTCCGGTCAACACCGACATGCCGACCGAGATCCTCCAACTGATGACGCTTTATCCACAGCCGGTGCGGCGGCAGGGCGGCAGCGTGGAGTATCTACCGGTCCCACGCCAGAGCAAAAATCATAAGCAATGACCAACCATGGGAAAATGGTTCTTTCGTATTTAAAGTGAAAGCCTGGGACTAAGGAGTCCGCAGTGCTGGTGAATTTTTAGTGCTTTATTCCTGAAAGGCTGTCACTCTTTTCAGTACCCCCTTGAGGGGTGTAAAAAAC
>JAOZOH010000033.1 GCA_029933365.1 Desulfuromusa sp.
TAGCGGACACCGGGGAAGGGATAGATCCTGCAAGTTTGGAGCATATTTTTGAACCATTTTTTACCACCAAAGCAATTAAAGGAACCGGTCTTGGGCTATCGGTTACTCATGGCATTGTCAAGAGCCATGGTGGCGAAATCGATGTAAAAAGTGAACTCGGCAAAGGGACAACCTTCACTTTGACTCTCCCCATAGAAATGAGGCAGATCGATGACAAACAAAATACTCATTGTTGATGATGAGGTATTAATTCGGGAAAGTTTACAGGCAAGTCTTGTCCATGCCGGTCATGAAACAAAAACCGTAGACAATGGTGAAAGGGCTTTGGATGAACTGGATCGGGACGACTATGATCTTATCATTACCGATCTGATGATGGATGGCATTGGTGGTATTGAACTGATCGAAAAGGTAAGAGAAAAAGACCCCACTCTGCCAATTATCATTATCACTGGATACGGTAAACTTGAATCGGCGGTTGAGGCATTACGCCTGGGTGCTGCCGACTACCTTCTGAAGCCCTATAATGTTGATGAACTTACGCTGCGAATTAACAACTGTCTGGAAAAGCGGGAGTTACAGAAAAAGATAGAGGCCTATGAAAACATCCTTCCTGTCTGCTGCGAATGTAAAAGTATCAGGGATGATGCGGGTAAAGAGCCAGGTTCCGGGGATTGGCTTTCAATGGAAACCTATCTTCAGCAAACAACCGGGGTGGAATTAAGCCATACGTTTTGTGATAAATGTATGCAGCAGCAGCGAGAAGAAATGAAGGAATTAAAGCGCAGGTTGAAGGGGTGATTTTACTCGGATCGGAAAGAAACAGGATGATCTGAGAGATTTCCCAATAAGTCGTTTTACGAGTCTAGTAATCCACATTCCAACAAATTTTTTTATCAATTCTTTATCAATAATTGGTCGGCTTATAGGTAGGGTGCAAATAATTTACAAAAAGAATCTCGCAGTCGTAGCGGCAGCGAACGTTTGTCCATCTCTTCAAGGGAGATTTCACGAGACTGTTCGCGAGAGTGATCGAAATGGACAATCAGCTCAGCGACTGTCTCAGTATCAAAAACTTCCACGTTAAACTCAAAATTTAAGCGCAAACTACGTGGATCCACGTTTGCTGACCCAATCAGGGCGTATTCATCATCAATCAACAAGAGTTTACTGTGGATAAAGGGCGGTGGCTGAAAATAGATATGGGTATTATGCTCAAGTAATTCAAACAGCAAGGCATTGGAGGCCCAAGCGACGTAAGGAAGGTTATTTTTTTCTGGAAGGAGAATTTCGACCTGTACCCCTCGCAGGGCTGCGGCATTGATAGCAGCCAGTTGGGCACGGGTTGGGATGAAATAGGGGGTCATAATCCGGATATGGGATTTCGCGCAGGCCAAGGCACCGATCAGGATCCAGTTGAGATTTTCATGTGCTTCATTCGGTCCGGCACTGATCCCGCGGCAACAGGCTGTTCCTGCCGCTACTGGAGTTGGCCAATTATATGGCTCGCGCTTCTCTTCAGTCGCAAAATGCCAGTCTTCCATAAAAGCATCACGTAACTGTTCACAGATTGGTCCCTCAAGACGGAAGTGGGTGTCAATAATACGGTGCGGGTTGTTCTTATCTATCGCCAGGTGCCGGTCACGGATATTCATCCCTCCGGTAAAACTACACTTATTGTCAACAACCAATATTTTGCGATGATTGCGTAAATTAAAGTAGAAACTCCCTAACAGGGTGAGGGGGAGAAAAACTGCCGCTTGGACTTTAGTGCCACGAAATTCGCGGCGAATTTTTTTAAATGAATAAAGCTCGCCGAAAGCATCAATCAATACTCTGACATCGACACCCCGTTCTGCAGCAGCGATTAATTCATTGGCAAACTGCCGACCAATTTGATCTGGTTTGAATATGTAGCTGGATAAAAAAATGGATTCCTGTGCTGCACTGATAGTTGCCAGCATAGCAGGATAAGCCTCTTCACCATTGTGGAGAACAGTAATTTTGTTGCCGCAAATCAGGGGCCGTCGAGTCACGGCATCGGAGAGTTTGATCAGCCCTTGACTGGTACTACTCGTTGGAAAATGTTCAATGTCTGTCGGGCGCGGTGGCTGATCAACATGCAGCCAATGCATCCCGTGTCCCTGTTCCTGAATCGCTCGAGAGCGGGTGCGGATTCGATTGACACCTAGCAACCAGTAGAGCAACCCGCCGATTCCTGGAATTGCCAGGCAGGTAATGATCCAACCAGCTGCCGCGCGTGGATCACGTTTGGTCAGCAACGCGTGCCCGGAAGAAAATAACGAGAATATCCAGAGGGTGGCCAGCAACAGGGTCAGCATGGTATCTCCCGGGGTATGAGGATTTCTTCTAGCGCAGTGATGTCCCGCAGCGGGGACAGGTAAGAACAGTATTGGTCGAAACTTTTTCTCCACAGGTCGGGCAGTTGAACCAATGCCGGCAATATCGACACTGTTGTTCTGAGAGCCCCTGCTTTTTCTTACACTTGGGGCAGCGGCGATACATTTTTCGGCCATTGAGATAGTCTTCAAAAAACAGCCCACAGCGAGGACATTCAGTGGCTCCCGGCCTCACAGTTGCTTCACAGCCGGGAATTGGGCATTTAAAGACAGTTTTACAATTGCTGCACCAGTATTCCCCTTTGAGAGGTGCCTCGCATTTTTGACATCTTTTAATGGCCATTATCTGCTCCAAAATCTGAATTTTTTCTTTCCCATTTTTCTTGCAGATTCACATCATAGTCGACAAAATTGGAATTGCCAAGGGAAAGGCTCACCAGGGGATAGTTTCTAATCAGCGGAACTATGTTTCAGCCAGTAGCTGAACTCTCCTTCTGCCTGTTCTGCATCGCCGAAGTTTAGTTCAAGCAAACGGCGCAGGTGCCCCATGCTCTCCGTATCTTCTGAGGTAAAAATAAAGCCATAAAAATTTCCCCGATGGTGAATCAGTTCGCCGATAAACTCCATCCGTATGGAGGTATCGGGAAGATAAATACTCAAAGGGATCTGACTTCCAAGTGATAGGGGCAGTTCGCGTGCAGATCTAAATAATGCCCCCTGAAGAGCCAGATCGACCAGATCGCAGCGAAAAACATTGTTATCGATGCTGACATCTGTCTCTGTTTTGAAATTGATGCGCCGGTAGTTACGTTGTTCGGTCATGGCAAAGCTCCTTTTGGCTGCCTTGCGTTGTTATTAACTGGATTGTTCTGTGAGACATATTGTAACAGGAAATTGAATATTTACAGTTTTCTGTGAGGATCTTTTATGCTGGCCGGGATTTGTTTTGGAATTGTCTCTTGCGATTGTCTGTCTGTCAGGGTTACATTGTCTTAAGAATTTTAAATCTGAACTGCTATCGAAGCCATGGGGTTATTTTTATGTTTTATCCTGCCAAATATATAAACCGAATTATTCTGGTTCTTCTGCTCACATTGTTGCCTGTCAGTTCCTGGAGCAAAGAAGTTGACCCGTTTGATACCAACCGAGCCCGGTTACTTGGGCATATGCTGCAACAACAACTCAGTGGTAAACATTACAGCCAGAAGCCAACTGACGATGCGCTGTCCCATGCAGCTTTCGATCTCTATTTAAAACAGCTCGACTTTCAAAAACGTTTTCTCCTGGAGGAAGATGTTGCCAAGTTAAACTTTTTTAGAAGTCAGATAGACGATGCTGTCCGCCGGGGGCGACTAGAATTGCCACTTGCTGGTCAGAATATCCTCAACCAGCGGATTTCTCAGGTACAGGGTATTGTTGCAGCGCTATTAAATGAAAAGATCGATCCAACTCTCATCGAAAGTATGGAAACGGATCCGGAAAAGCTGGGCTATGCTGCTGATTTGACAGAACTGCATGAGCGCTGGCGTAAAATTATCAAAGCACAAATTCTGGGTCGTTATATCAGCTTGCGCGAAGATGATATTGGTGTCGATGATGATGGTAAATTATTGCCTGTTGATAAGGATACGGAAGCCGAACTGTTGTTTAAAGCCAAGGAGAAAGTCACTAAAACCAATCGTAACTTGCTGAAGCGGATGCTCGAGGAAACAGCCCAGGATCATTATGATCGTTACCTGAATGCAATTGCCCGGGCTTATGATCCACATACCAGTTATCTCCCGCCGACCACAAAAGAGGATTTTGATATTCAGATGAGTGGTTCCTTGGAGGGGATCGGAGCAACGCTGCGCGAAGATGATAGTTATATCAAGGTGGTGCGGGTTATTCCCGGCAGTGCCGCATCGCGACAGGGGCAGTTGGAGGCGGACGACATCATTCTCAAGGTTGCAGAAGGGGCTGGCGATCCAGTTGATATTACCGATACCCGGATTCGGGATGCCGTCGCTCTGATTCGGGGAAAGAAGGGGACCGAGGTTCGTTTGACGGTCAAAAAGTCAGATGGTAGCCGCCTGGTGATTCCAATTATCCGCGATGTGGTGGAAATAGCAGAAACTTTCGTCAAAGGAACAACCGTGACCGATGATAAGAGTGGCCAGACCTTCGGTTATATCAAAATCCCCTCTTTTTATCGCGATTACAGTGGCAAAACAGATCGCAATTGTACCGATGATTTGCGTAACGAGTTGAAAAAACAAAGTAAAGAAAAGATCTCCGGATTGATTCTGGATCTACGCAATAATGGTGGGGGCTCCTTATCTGATGCGGTGAGTGTGACCGGTTTATTTATCAAAACGGGGCCGGTGGTGCAAATTCGTAGTGGCTCTGGGAAAATCCGGGTTTTGCGTGATGATGATCGTTCGGTAGAATATGCAGGGCCAATGATTGTCCTGGTCAATCGGTTTAGCGCGTCAGCTTCAGAAATCCTGGCTGGGGCTCTCCAGGACTATGGTCGAGCCCTGATTGTTGGTGACGAGCACACCCATGGCAAAGGAACGGTACAGGCACTGCTTGACCTTGACCGATTTGTCAATCTGCGGGGGATGGAAAAATATATGCCTCTTGGTGCGGTAAAGGTGACAATTCAGAAATTTTATCGCATCAGCGGTGAATCGACCCAGGAAAAGGGGGTCATCCCAGATGTTATATTACCGTCACGCCTGGATGGTTTGGAGAGCGGAGAAAAATATTTAGATAATGCTTTACCGTGGGACCATATTGCTTCGGCAACCTATCAACCCTGGAAAAACTCAGCTAAAAATATTCCCGGGCTGCAACAGGAGAGTGCCGCACGGATAAAACAGGATAAAGATTTTCAGGAAATTGTTTCCGATGCCAATAATGCCCAAAAGAGGCGCGAAGAAAGCCAGCAGTCACTCCTTCTGCAGGACATGCTAGCTGAGCGCGACCAGCTGCATGATGAAAGAGAGAGAATGGCACCACATGGTTTAATGGGTGGGGCTGGTGACGATAAAAAGACAAAATCTCTGGATGAGGAAATTGCTGATGATCCCTATGTAAGAGAGGGGGTTACCTTGTTGGATGAACTGCTGGACTCTTCCAATTAGTGACGATTCAGCAAAACCGGGACTGTCCCCGAATGGGGGCTGTCCCAGGCTTTTGCGACGAGAACCACCGCAGTTTCATAGCCCGTAAACACCTGGGACAGCCCCCGATGGAGCTAGTTTAAGACTCGCTATCAGTAGTTATTTAGGGATATGTACTTGTTGCGTGTCCCCAAATCACGGGTTAACAACCAAAAAGGTCGCGGGGTTTCGCCCCCGCTCGTCGACACACTCTTTTGTCCACCACAAAAGAGTATGCAGAAAAAGGTGCCCGACCTCCTTGCTCGCCGTTGGCGGGTTCCCTCCACGGAACAGTTGCTTTGAGGAACGGCAAAAACTCAGGCTGTGCCTTCAAACATTTGCCGTTCTTTTTCTCAAATCAACTATTCCATTCCGGCTGCGTCACACGGGATGGGCAGTTCAAAGCAAAGATAAAGCCCTTATGAAAATCGCTAAAGTTGTTTAAATTAGTACCATGCAGGGCTGTCCCGCGGTTACTATAACATTCCAGATTTGTCCCAAGTTGTCCAACCCTGTCTTTATTTCAACCCGGTACAAAGATTATCTGCTAAGCGGGTCATGAGTTGAAAATAGGCCTCTGATCCTGCGGCAAGATCCGCCCCGAGTGGGTCGAGACTCCCGGTTTTTGCCCCGGTTCCTTCGATCACCGTTGCAATGAGGCGTGATTCAAATTGTGGTTCGCTGAATACACAACGAGCACCCAATTGCTTGATCTTCTGACGGATATCTTTAATCCTTTTGGCTCCCGGCTTTCTTTCAGGATCAATGGTAATTGAACCCACAGCATTTAATCCATAGGCCGACTCAAAATACTGATAGGCGGCATGAAAAACGATATAGGGGATATCTTTGACTGGTGCCAATTGTTTTTTTAAATCCTGATCGAGGCGGCCAAGTTTTTTGACTAGCTCAGCTGTATTAGCTTGATACCGAGAACTGTGGGCAGGATCCAGCTCCGATAAGGTATTGCCTGTTAATATCACAATCTGTCTGGCCAGCACTGGATCAAGCCAGAGGTGTAAGTCAGCACTTTGATGCTGTATGTTGTGCTCAGCCGGGGTTTCCTCACTGGAGTGCTTGTGAGCATGTCCCTCCCAGGTTCCTCCTTGTCGTTTAACTAATAGATATTTTTGCAACTGTTCAGCAAGTTCCAGTTGGTGAGCTTTGTGTCCAAGAGTTGCTAGTGGTTTCTGGAGAAAGCTTTCTAACTCATGTCCCACCCAGACCACCAATTGAGCTTTTGCCAGAGCGCGTGCTTCAGAAGGGCGTAACACGTACCCATGAGGCGATCCACCTCCTTTTACCAAAAGGAGGGGTGTGCCAACTCCTTGCATAACTCCAGCTACTAATGAGTGCAGCGGTTTGATACTGACAACAACCCGAGGGGCGGATGGTTCGGCAGCCCAAACCGGTGAAAATATACAGCAAAGGATCAAGCAGCTTAAAAATATTTTTGACATCATATGACCTCATCGATTGATACATCATGAATAGGTTGATTTATTTGTAATGTTATAATATAACATCTAATGAATCAAGCTGTTGAGGGAAAATATTATGAGTTTCAGTAATAATCTCCATTTTATATCCGGGGAACATGATCATCAAAGTTGTCTTGACCATGCGATGGCCAATGCGGAACAATTATGTCAGCAACGCGGGAAACGTTTTACCACGACTCGGCGCCGTGTATTTGAGCTGATCTGGCAGCAGCATAAGCCGATTGGAGCTTACGAAGTCCTTGAAAAGTTACAACAGGATGGTCGTGCCGCGCCACCAACCGTCTACCGTGCACTCGATTTTTTACTTGATCTTGGTTTGGTGCACCGGATTAATTCCTTGAATGCTTATGTTGGTTGTATCCATCCAGAATATCCTCACGATGGACAATTTCTGATCTGTGAATCTTGCAAGGCTTTTGCTGAGTTGGACTCTCCTCTTATCACTGCTGCGATTGAGCAGAGTGCAGCTGATGCTGATTTTGAAGTACATCAGCACACGGTAGAGATCATGGGGCTCTGCCCGCGCTGTCGAGTCAAAATTTGTCGTGAGGAAGATGATGAATAGTATCGTGCAACCACTCCTGGAAGTTTCCGCAGTCGATCTTATTTTGGGGCAGCGCCTCTTACTCGAGAAAGTCAACCTCAAGGTTGGACCAGGGGAGATATTGACCATTATCGGTCCGAACGGTGCAGGAAAAACAACCCTGTTGCGCGTAGCTCTGGGTCTGCAGAAAGCAACGCACGGAACTGTCAAACGGCAACCAAAGTTGACTGTGGGATATATGCCACAGCGGCTCCATTTGGATCCGACCTTCCCACTGACAGTTAAACGTTTTCTGGCGCTTGCCTGCAATAATGATCATGCTAGAGTTTTAGCGTTGTTATCCGAAGTGGGGGCTGCACATGTTATAGATTCGGCCGTGCAGACTCTTTCTGGGGGGGAATTGCAGCGGGTTCTCCTCGCCCGCGCTCTGGTTCGTGAACCGGAGCTCCTGGTTCTTGACGAACCGGTTCAGGGGGTTGATGTCCATGGCCAGGTTGAACTTTATCAGTTGATTTCACGGATTCGGGAACAACGTGGCTGTGCGGTGTTGATGGTCTCCCACGATCTCCACCTGGTGATGGCAGCAACCGATCAGGTGCTATGTTTGAATCGGCATATCTGCTGTAGTGGCACACCGGAATCGGTGACCAATGATCCGGCATTTGTAGAGCTGTTTGGCCCTGCCGCGGTTCAGTATATGGCGGTTTATGTTCACGACGAGAATCACCACCACGACCACTGTGAAACCTGTGATAGGAGACCAGCCAATGATTGATGATTTTTTGTTGCGAGCTTTGCTCGGAGGGCTGGGGGTTGCTCTGGTCGCTGGCCCTTTCGGGTCGTTTGTTGTGTGGCGACGGCTGGCATATTTTGGTGACACCCTGTCCCATTCAGCACTGCTTGGGGTTGCTTTAGGTTTTATCCTCCATATCAATCTTACGGTTGGAATTATTGTTATCTGCCAACTTCTTGCCATCCTTTTGTTTTATAGTCAGCGGCAGCGGCAGTTGGCAAGCGATACCATGCTCGGTATCTTTGCTCATGGAGCTCTTTCTCTGGGGTTGGTGGCATTATCTTTTATGGAGGATGTCAGGATTGATCTGGTCGCCTACCTGTTTGGCGATATTCTGGCGATCAGCAACAGTGATTTAGGCTGGATTTTTGCCGGCGGTGGTATCGCATTGGCCGGTTTACTCTGGCTCTGGAAACCGTTACTTGCCATCACCATTCATGAAGATCTGGCGCGGGTAGAGGGGGTTCCGGTTGATCAGGTTAACTGGATATTCCTCGGTTTGATTGCCCTGATCGTCGCTGTCATGATGAAGGTTGTAGGCATGTTATTGGTTACGGCATTATTAATTATCCCTGCAGCCACCGCTCGACGCTTTGCTGGAAACCCGGAAATAATGGCACTACTTGCCAGCCTGATCGGCTGTTTGGCTGTTTGTGCCGGGCTGTATGGCTCATTTCAGTGGGACACCCCAACGGGTCCGACAATTGTTGTGGCAGCCTGTCTGATATTTATACTTGGGTTTCTGATACCGAGAGGGCTGTTTTTAAAAGGACAATAACTCTTACAATGTACGAAGTTAGAGACCTAACTGTTTCTTCACCCGGCCAAAGGCTTCAATCGCAAATTCCAGATCATCCGACGTTAGAGCCGCCGACATCTGCGTGCGAATACGTGCCTTGCCTTTTGGCACCACCGGGTATGAAAAAGCAACCACGAAGATGCCCTGTGCCAACATGGCCTCAGCGAACTTTCCCGCAACCATTGCATCGTGCAGCATCACCGGAACAATGGGATGTTCCCCCGGCAAGAGTTCAAACCCGTGCTTTTCAAGACCCTGGCGAAAGATCGCTGTATTTTTTCGTAGCTGATCGCGTAGCGTACCGGATTCGCTCACCAGGTCGATGGCTTTCATGGCTCCGGCCACCGCTGGCGGAGCTACGCTATTGGAGAAAAGGTAGGGCCGCGAGCGCTGTCGCAGTAGGTCAACAATCTCTTGGTGTGCGCTGGTAAACCCGCCACTGGCACCACCCAGGGCTTTACCCAAGGTGCCGGTAATAATATCGACTCGCTCCATGCAACCTCGATACTCGGGGGTGCCGCGCCCACCCGCGCCAATAAAACCAGTAGCATGGGAATCGTCGACATGAACCAGAGCATTGTACTTTTCGGCCAGTTGACAGATTTCATCAACCCGGGCGATATAGCCATCCATGGAGAAAACCCCATCGGTTGTGATCAGCTTAAAACGCGCACCGTTTTTATCGGCGGCTTGCAACTGTTTTTCCAGGTCTAGCATATCGCTGTTGTGGTAGCGGTAGCGCTTTGCACTACACAATCGTACTCCGTCGATAATACTGGCGTGATTGAGCTCATCGGAAATAACCGCATCTTCTTTGCCCAGCAGGGTTTCGAACAGACCACCATTGGCATCAAAGCAGGAGGGATAGAGGATGGTATCCTCAGTGCCTAAAAAATCACTGAGTTTGTCTTCAAGTTGTTTATGCAGAGTCTGGGTCCCACAGATAAACCGGACTGATGCCATGCCGAACCCCCACTCTTTTAAAGCAAGTTTGGCAGCAGCGTTCACCTCCGGGTGCTGGGCAAGGCCGAGGTAGTTGTTGGCGCAGAGGTTTAACATCTCTCTACCGCCGAGACCTACATGAGCACTTTGTGGAGTCGTAATGAAGCGCTCGTGTTTATACAGACCGGCAGACTCAATTTCTTTCAGTTCGGCGTGCAAATAGTCTTGAAAATTACCGTACACGGTTTTTCTCCCTTTGATCCTATGAATTAAAAAAGATTAGCCACCAAGACACGGAGACACCAAGAAAATCAAAATCATTTTAACGCAGAGACGGAAAGGGGCAGAGAAAATCAAAAAGTCAAAATCTAACCTTTTTGTTTTCTCTGCGTTCTCCGCGCTTCTCAGCGACTCTGCGTTAAAAAGCCTTCCTCGGCCTTATTGCTCAGGGTTCTGTCAAGATTCCCAATTCAAGATAACCTTGCTCGCTTCACCGGCGTTCATGGCAGTAAAACCCTGTTCAAAATCAGTATAGTCCAGACGGTGGGTGATCACTGGCGAAATATCTAACCCCGACTCAATCAGCACCGACATCTTGTACCAGGTTTCGTACATTTCACGACCGTAGATACCTTTCAGAGTGAGCATATTAAAAATCACAATATTCCAGTCAATAGCCACATTGTCACCGGGGATTCCCAATATGGCAACCTTGCCACCGTGGCACATGTTGGTCAACAAATCCTTAAATGCTGCAGGGTTGCCGGACATTTCCAGACCCACATCAAAGCCCTCTGCCATTCCCAATTTTTTTTGCACATCGGCAATGCTTTCCCTGGTGACATCTACAGTACAAGTTGCCCCTAATGTTTTGGCCAACTCCAGCCGTTGCGGATTGATATCGGTGATTACGATATGTCGAGCACCGGCGTGGCGACATACAGCGGCAGCCATAGCACCAATCGGGCCGGCACCAGTGATCAGAATATCTTCAGCGAGAAGATCATATTGCAGGGCAGTATGTACTGCATTGCCAAAAGGGTCGAATAATGCAGCCACATCCAGATCGATCCCCGGGAGATGCTCCCAGACGTTGGACATGGGCAAAACCAGATACTCGGCAAAAGCTCCGGGTCGGTTGACCCCGATACCGCTGGTATGGGCACAGAGGTGACGACGTCCGGCCATGCAGTTACGACAGCGTCCGCACACCACATGCCCTTCACCAGAGACAATCTGTCCGGTTTGAAAATCAATCACATTGGAACCGACCGCGACGATCTCGCCGACAAACTCATGCCCCACAACCATCGGCACAGGGATGGTTTTTTGCGCCCAGGTATCCCAGTTATAGATGTGCAGATCAGTGCCACAAATGGCAGTACGCTTTATTTTTATCAGAACATCGTTGATGCCGATTTCTGGTTCGGGAACATCTTCCAGCCAGAGACCGGGTGCAGATTCTCTTTTAACCAACGCTTTCATTGTGCAATCCTCCGCGATAAAGTTGAATAAAGGACAAAAAATCTAATATCTTAGAAAGTTGCCTCCCAATCATCGGTGACAATATTTACAATCAGGATGAGTTTTCCCCACAATCCAATAGAGTATACAGCATTTCAACCCGTGGCATGCTGATTTCGACAGCTTTAGCTTGTTGCAGTGGTACCGCATAGATCGCTTCCAACTCCAGCGGTTTACCCTCTGCGCGATCAATCATCATGCTCGGTTGGTAATGATTCATATTTTCAGTAAAGGAGATGAGCTGTTGGCTGAATCCTGGGGCATCAATCGGTTCTTCCAATGATTGTGCATTAGCTCCGGCGATAACTTCGAGCATTAAATCTTTGGCAAGTTTTTTACTGGCTGGATGGTTAAGCAGATCGGTGACATCTTTTTTGAGCAGTGCACATAAACCGTTAAAAGGGATGTTCCAGACCAGTTTTTCCCAACGGGCGCGACGTAGATCGCTGACAGCAGTGCACGCAACACCCGCCGCTTGAAACATCCTTGCCAGGTCGTGGCTGCGCTGACTTAATCCTCCTCTGAATTCGCCGAGGCGAATTTTGCCCTCGCCCAGATGATGGACTGTGCCCGGTTCTCCACGATTGCTGCAAAGAAAAGCAACTCCACCAAGGATCCGTTCTGCACCGAATGCTTCAGCCAGTAACTCTTCATTCCCAAGCCCATTCTGTAAGGTCAGAATTGCGGTTTCAGTCCCCAGCAGGGGGTTGACCAGATCGATCAGGTGATGGTTGGAAATAGTTTTCAGCCCGACAATCACCAGATCGACCGGACCGATCTCTGGTGCGGTCTGATAACCGGTTACTTGTGGGAGGTGAAAGTCGCCATTGACGGAATAGACTTTTAATCCGGTTTTTTGGATTGCCTGATAGTCTCGCCGAAATAAAAAATTGATATCATGACCACTGCGTTGGAGCATGGCACCATAGTAGAGGCCAAGAGCTCCAGAGCCGATGATTCCGATTTTCATGATTCAGATCCTGTTAAAAGTTGAATAGAGCTTGCAGTTGTGGGTGCCCCTTCTGCCAACCGAGGGATAGTCCAAAGCGCTGTTGAAACCGTTCTAAAAATTGATCTTGTTGCCGCAGATTGAATTTGTGTGCGTTGTTCATGGCATTATAAATATTACCTCCGTACCAGCCGATTTCAAATAGGGCTAAAATCCCAGCAACCGCATAATTATTATTGTCCCACGCTTCCACCGCCCCATAAATAAAAGCAGCGTTGAGCGCAAAAGCCATTCCTGCCTGACGGGGTCTCTCGGTGTAAAGTTGTCCGGCTCCAGGAAGGATGGCGGAGAGAGTCCCGGCCAGTTGCGGGGATTTTTGGTGCAACTGTTGATATTCATCAAGGCTGAGTGACAGTTGCTGATTTAATGGAGTGAGAAGTTGGTTGAAACTGTTACGCGCTTCATCAGGCATATTTTGTCGCAGTTGACTGAGGCCGATTTTGTACACAGCTGTTTCTTTATTTGCAGTGGGAACATCATTTTTTAATTCCTGATAGCGCCGTTGAGCTGTGGCATAGTCACCTCTGTCGTAGGCAGCATCGGCATAAAGTTGTTTTGCTGTAACCGCTTCATTGCTCTCCGGGTAGAGATTCCAGACCTTTTCCAACATCAAATCAGCTTGCTCCCAACGTTCTCCCACTACCAGACTTTTGGCGATAGCCAACTGGGCGTAAGCGGAACGGGAATCCTGGGGATAGTAGTGCAGAAATCGTTTATATTCGGTGATAGCTCGATAATAATCTCCTTCTACCGCAAGACTGTCGGCAAAAGAGATGAGATCGGGTTTTGCGTAGGCTGCTGGCACAAAAATAAGCAGAAGAAGTAATAAAAATGCTGGCATATTGTTCGTGACCTTGTTTGTAATAGTCGAATAGAGAGTTATCCGAAAAATCTAACACAACCCTCTGGGGATGCTCTAGCAAAATCCGTATTGTCCAGTCTTTAGAAAAAGGATTTCCTTTTTTTATTCAGGAAGTTAGCTCTTAATTATAACTTTGACGAAATAAGTCATTTGTGCTATCATTGGCAGCTCTAACCAAAGGAGTTTAATTGTGTTTAAAGTCGGCGATATGGCAGTTTATCCAACTCAAGGAGTTGGAGTTATTGAGGATATTGAAGTTCGCGAGTATTCAGGTCACAGTCAGAATTTTTACATTTTGAGAATTGTCGACAGTGACATGAAAATTATGATTCCAGTAACAAATGTCAGTAATGTTGGGATGCGGCGTTTAATTGATCAGCAGCGGATTACCGGAGTTTTTGATGCCTTGGCCGAGCCTTCCATTGGTGGGAAGGTTGCTTCATGGAGTCGTCGGCAAAGGGAATACAACGATAAATTAAAAACCGGGGATTTGCTGGAAGTGGCTCAAGTGTTACGCGACCTGTACCAAATTGGGACGGGGAAAGAACTTTCTTACGGAGAGAAAAAAGTTCTGGAGCAAGCTCGCAAGTTGCTGGTGACAGAAGTGGCTCTGGCCGAAGGAGCCAAAGAGGCTCAGGTTGTTCAGCGGCTGGAAAATATTTTCCACTAAGGTTTTCTGACATTGCAGAAATAAGGACCAGGTAGCAATTATGTGCCTGGTCTTTCTGTTTGTGATATCTTTTAGTGTCCTTAATAGATCAATTTGAGCCTAAGACAGCTCTCAGTGAGTACAAAATGATGAAAGCAACTGTCCTTATCCCGGCAGCGGGAATGGGCCACCGGATGGGGGGCTCAGTCAGAAAACAATATCTTGAACTCTTTGGAAAGCCAATTCTGGCCCACACGTTAACCCTGTTTGAAAATCATCCACTCGTAGAAAATATTTATCCGATAGTTCCCCCCGATGATATTTCCTACTGCCAGCAGCAGATTGTTGACCGCTATGGTTTCAGTAAAGTGCGTCGAATCGTTTCCGGTGGTGCCGAGCGGCAAGATTCTGTCAGAAATGGCTTGGATGCGTTAGTTAAAGATGGTTTTGATCAGCCACAACGACCAATTATCATCCATGATGGTGCACGCCCTCTGTTCGATTGTAAACAGCTATCTGCTCTGATTGAGATTGTTCGAGAAACCGGTGCCTGTACCATGGGAGTCCCTGTTAAAGATACAATCAAGGATGTCGAGAATAACAGAATCATAAGTTCTCCAGATCGGAGTCGATTGTGGCAGGCGCAGACGCCGCAGGGGTTTCAATATCAATTGATCAGGAACGCTTTTGACCGAGCTGATGAGGATGGTTTTACTGCTACCGATGACGCATCCCTATTGGAGAGGCTTGGTCATCCTGTCCAGATTCTTGAAGGTGATTACCGCAATATCAAGGTCACGACCCCGGAAGATATCCTGATAGCGGTTGCTTTGCTGGGAGGTTCAACATGATGCGTATCGGCCACGGTTACGATGTTCATCGTCTGGTTCAAGACCGGCGTTTGGTTATCGGTGGTGTTGAGATTGATTACGATCTGGGATTGCTGGGACATTCAGATGCTGATGTTCTGTTGCATGCGATTTGTGACGCTATTCTCGGGGCACTCGCTCTTGGGGATATCGGTAAACATTTTCCCGACACGGACGCCGCTCTAGCTGGAATCGACAGCCGTGAGTTGCTTCGTGAAGTGATTACAAAAATGGTTGCAGCGGGTTACCTGCTGGGGAACCTGGATGCAACTATCATCTGTCAGAAACCAAAACTGGCACCCTATATTTCGGATATGGTAGAACGGGTTGCCGAAGATTGCCGAGTAGCAACAGGGCAGATCAATATTAAGGCGACAACGACGGAGAAACTTGGATTAACGGGCCGCGGCGAAGGAATTGCAGCGCATGCCGTGGTTTTATTGCAACGGGATGCAAAACGCCTGGCTGCTAAACGTGCAGCAATTATTTGATGGCTTAGCCATTACTTATTATTTTTTAGATAGAGGATATTTGCATGAGTACAGCAGAACAACCTGTTATTTCAAATTTTATCCGTACCATTATTACTGAAGATCTTGAAAGTGGTAAACGTGATCAAGTTATCACTCGCTTTCCACCAGAACCGAATGGTTATCTCCATATTGGGCATGCCAAAAGTTTCAGCCTCAATTTTGGCTTGGCGGAAGATTTTGGCGGGTGCTGTCACCTCCGTTTTGATGATACAAATCCAGTCAAAGAAGAAGATGAGTATGTTGAAGCAATTAAGGCTGATGTGCACTGGCTTGGATTTGATTGGGGTGACCATCTCTATTTCGCTTCCGATTATTTCGACCAACTTTATCTCTGGGCAGTACAACTGATCAAAGCGGGGAAAGCCTACGTTGACAGTCAGACAGCTGAGCAGATGCGCGAAAATCGCGGTACGTTGACCGAAGCTGGGGTTGATAGCCCGTTTCGGAATCGCAGTACTGAAGAAAGTCTTGAACTGTTTGAAAAGATGAAAAATGGTGACTTTCCTGACGGTACCCACATTTTACGCGCCAAAATAGACATGAGTTCTCCCAATATGAATTTACGCGACCCCGCCATGTACCGAATTCTTCATGCGCATCATCACCGTACCGGGGACAAATGGTGCATCTACCCGATGTATGATTTTGCCCACGGGCAAGGGGATTCAATTGAGGGGGTGACTTACTCAATCTGTACTTTGGAATTTGAGGATCATCGCCCTCTTTATGAGTGGTTTATTCAGGAACTGGGAATATTTGCGCCACAACAGATTGAATTTGCCCGGTTGAATCTGAGTTACACGGTGATGAGCAAACGGAAGTTGCTGCAACTGGTGAATGACAAACATGTCTCCGGCTGGGATGATCCCCGTATGCCAACTCTGGTGGGAATGCGTCGGCGGGGTTATCCAGCAGAAGCGATACGAACTTTTTGCGAGAGGATCGGAGTTGGCAAAGGAGCCAGCTGGATAGATCTGTCAGTTCTAGAAGAGTGTGTGCGGGAACAGCTCAATACGACCGCTTTCCGGCGCCAGGCGGTGTTTAATCCACTTAAAGTGACACTCTCCAATTATCCAGCAGATAAAATTGCAGAGTTGGATGCACCTAACCATCCGCAACAACCTGATCTGGGAACCCGGAAGTTGCCATTCAGCCATGAGCTGTACATTGATCGGGATGATTTTATGGAGGAGCCCCCGAAAAAATTCTTCCGCCTTGGCCCTGGCAGGGAAGTGAGGTTGCGCAATGCCTATATCATCAAGTGTGAAGAGGTGGTTAAAGATGAGAATGGCGACGTGATCGAACTTCGTTGCAGTGCTGACCTTGACACCTTGGGGAAAAATCCTGCCGATGGGCACAAAGTGAAAGGGATCATTCATTGGGTCTCAGCCGCTCAGGCAGAAAAAGTGGAAGTTCGTTTGTATGACCGCCTGTTTAAACAGGAAAATCCTGATAAGGTAGAAAACTATCTGGATGCCCTTAATCCTGAATCTGTAAAAATCTCTACAGCTCTGGTCGAGCCGGGGCTCCTGGAAGCAAAAAAGGGCACCACGTTTCAGTTTGAACGGGTTGGATATTTTACGGTCGATAGCGAAGATTCACAGTCGGGAGTGCCGGTTTTTAACCGAACTGTGACGTTGCGGGATACCTGGGCAAAGTTGAAATAATATTCCAATCCTTCTCCATGAGGGAGAAGGTGGCTGAAAGCCGGATGAGGGGGAAACCATGAGCATTTCCGTTACAGTACCCCCTCACCCTGACCCTCTCCCTCAGGGCGAGGGAAATGTTTCAAAATATAGCGTACATAATAATTTTCACGGAGTTTTCATATGAGTTTACGTGTTTACAATACGATGAGTGGCAAAAAGGAAGATTTTCAACCCCTAGTTCCGGGCAAGGTTGGAATGTATGTCTGTGGTGTCACCGTTTATGATTACTGCCATATCGGCCATGCTCGTGCCAATATAGTCTTTGATGTTATCTTCCGTTATTTACAATTTGCGGGCTATGCAACCACCTATGTGCGCAATTATACCGATGTCGATGATAAAATTATCAATCGGGCCAATGAGCGAGGAATTTCAAGTCACGATCTGGCCGAAGAATTTATTAAAGCGTTTGACGAGGATATGGAGTCCCTCGGACTGGTCAAGCCGACCCATGAACCGCGTGCGACAGAATATATCCAGAAGATTATCGAAATTACGCAAAAGCTGATCGACAAGGGGATCGCTTATGAGTCGTCTGGGGACGTTTATTACAGCGTTGATAAATTTCCTGATTATCTGAAACTCTCCAAGCGTAATATGGAGGAGATGCAGGCAGGGGCACGGGTGACGCCGGGGGAACAAAAACGTAATCCTATGGATTTTGCTCTCTGGAAAGCAGCAAAACCGGGGGAACCAAGTTGGGAATCACCTTGGGGTGTGGGACGACCAGGCTGGCATATCGAGTGCTCAGCAATGAGTTCGTCGTTACTTGGTGACAGTTTTGACATTCATGGGGGTGGTCGCGACTTGATTTTCCCCCACCATGAGAATGAAATTGCCCAGAGTGAAGGGGCCAGTGGTAAACCATTTGTCAAATACTGGCTGCATAATGGATTTGTTAATGTTGACCAGGAGAAGATGAGTAAGTCTCTCGGTAATTTTTTCACCATTCGCGATATTCTTAAAACCTATGATGCCGAAGTGATCCGTTTCTTTATCCTCTCGGCTCAATATCGATCACCGATCGACTTTTCTGACCAGAACCTGGCTGAAGCACAGAGTGGCTTGAGGCGCTTTTATGAAGCTCTTGAATCTGCTGAAATAGCCACTGATGGTGTTGATCTGACAGATATTGTCAGTGAAGAGGGGATGAAAGTCGAAGCAAAGTTTCGTGAAGCGATGGATGATGATTTTAATACAGCTTTGGCTATTGCCCATTTGTTTGACGGTGTGCGCACTATGAACCGTTTGGTCGCTACCAAGAAATTTAGAAAAAAGCCAGAACTGGTTGCTCAAGTGCGGGATCTACATACGACGATTCTGCGTCTGGGCAACGTTATCGGTTTATATCGTTCGCAGCCAACCGCGTGGTTGGAGAAGGTCAAATTAGTTGGTCTGGCGAAGCTGGATATAACCCAGGGGAAAATCGAAGAGCTTATTGAACAGCGGTTGCAAGCCCGTGTGGAAAAAGATTTTTCCCGCAGTGACGAAATTCGTGGTGAGCTTGAAGAAAAAGGGATTCTGCTGCTCGATACCCGTGAAGGGACAAACTGGAGATTGAAGTAGTTTTCCCTAAAGTCATGTGGAAATGTGAATTGACATAAGATGCGCTTCGGTGTAGAAGACATATGCAGATTTTACTTATGAAGTATAATAGATCAGATAATGGAGCTAACGGATGAAAAATCTAGCATTTGTGGTTATGGCCGTCATTTTTTCTTTTATTCCAGTTTTCCTGGCACAACAGAATGGGATAAAAGCTCCAATCACCAAGGTCGAAGTCCTCGAAGAGGGAGTGTATAAGTATGAGGGTGAAACCAAGGGGAGTGTTTATTTTGATCACAATATGCACGTCGAAGCATTAGAAGAAGACTGTTCAAGCTGTCACGAGGGTGATGAGCCAGCTAAAATTGAGATCACGGACATGGCTAGTGGACACGAAGTATGTAGTGCTTGTCATGATGAAGTTGACGATATGGAAGCTTGTTCCGCTTGTCACAGTAAGTAGTCTGCTGAATTCATAATACTGGTAAATTTAATAAAAGGCGCTTAGCTGAAAAAGCTGATCGCCTTTTTTAGGTTGATAACTTCAAGGTCGCGGGGTTGCGTCCCCGCTCGCCGCCTTACTCTTTTGTTGTGCCACAAAAGAGTAAGCAGAAAAGGGCACCCGAACTCCTTGCCCGCCAAAGGCGAGTTCCCTGCGTTCCACAACTGTTTTGAGGAACGGCAAAAACTCGCTACGCTCAAACATTTGCCGCTCTATTTCTCAAAGCATCTGTTCCACTCCGGCAGTGTCACACGGGAAATGTGGGTCAAAAAATACAACAGTGGTAACTGTTACCTAAACTAAAAAATCCCTCCTGAATTCAGGAGGGATTTTTTAGTTTAGACTGAGTATTTATTGATCAGTGGAAATATTTGCCATTGATAAACAGGTGCGTAGCAATACTCGCTGCATAACCTAGGGCAATCGCCCAACTCCATTTGAGGTGGGCACCAAAGGTATAGATACCGCGGGCGGAACCCATCAGGGCAACACCTGCTGCCGAACCGATTGATAACATACTGCCACCGACTCCAGCGGTCAATGTAACCAGCAGCCATTGGCCGTGTGACATGTGTGGATCCATGGTCAGAACTGCGAACATGACCGGGATGTTATCGACAATGGCGGAGAGGAAACCGACCAGAACGTTGGCACCGGTATGGCCGAGACCGACATACATCGCTTCAGATGCCATCGCCAGATAACCGAATTGACCGAGGCCACCAACACAGAGGATAACACCGTAGAAGAACAGCAGGGTATCCCACTCAGCTCGGGCAATTTTACGGAACAGGTCGAAACCCGGGGCTGGAGCGTGTCCATGACCTGCAGGGACCTCATGTTCGTCAGGGTTGTGTCCGGTTATGTCGAGTGGCAGATCGCCGGTTCCCATACGATGTTCTTTTTTCTTCAGCCAGTAACCGAAGAAGCCGAGGTAGCCAAGGCCGAGCATCATGCCAGTTGCTGGTGGTAAGTGGAGAAAGTTATGGAAAGAAACAGCAGTAACGATGGTACAGAGAAACAGGAACATGATCCGCTTGGCGCCCAGTTTCATTTTGATTGCTTCACCTGCCGTTTCTGGTCGTTCTTTAGCAACTGTCAGACTCATAATGATTGCTGGGATAAGCCAATTCACCAGAGATGGAATGAAGATGGCAAAGAATTCAATAAACTCTACCTTGCCCTTCTGCCAGACCATTAATGTGGTGATATCACCAAAGGGGGAGTATGCACCGCCAGCATTGGCAGCAATAACAATATTGATACAGGCGACAACCAGAAACTTCTTATTGTTGCCCGCGACAGCCATGGCAACAGCACCCATCAGCAGAGCCGTGGTTAAGTTGTCAGCAATTGGAGAAATGAAAAATGCCAGAACGCCGGTGACCCAGAATACCGTCCGTAGAGTAAATCCACGACTGACCAGCCAGGAACGAAGTGCCTGGAATACATTGCGCTCGTCCATGGCGTTGATATAGGTCATCGCAACCAGTAAAAACAGAAATAATTCGGCATACTCGATCAGATTGTGTTTGATTGCAGTATGAGCAGTATGGGTGTCCCCGATGCCAATATAGGCGAGAGCAACAAGAACCCAGATGATACCGGCAGCAAAAAGGACCGGTTTACTTTTACGCAGATGCAGCTGCTCTTCAAAAATAACCAAGCAGTATGCGCTAACAAAAAGGATCAGCGCAAAAATACCGAGAAAAGTTCCTGTCATGTTGGGTGATTCGCCACCACCTCCAGAAGCACATACTGGCGACGCAAAAGCGACAAGGGCAAAAAGGCTTGTTAGCAAATATTTCATCCAAGGGATTTCTTGTTTTGGAACTAACCGCTTACTGCTGATAAAGGTTGTGCTGTCGGCTTTCATGGCATCAGGCTCCAATAGAAAAGTAAGAATGTTAGCTGGTATTTTGCGGTTACCAACATTACAGGTTAAAACCTAACACAAGTAGCATGAGTCTTCCCTCATGGTCAATCAATTCCAGTGAAAGCTCCTGTTTTTTTCAGATAAAAAGTTTCGAGTTGCCCTTTAATACAAAAAAAGCGGAGACCTCAATGTGAATGTCTCCGCTTTTTTTTCATATAAAAGGAGCCGACCCCGAAGGGATGGCTCCTTTTGAACAGCACCACCATATTTATAGAGGTACTGGAAATTTATTACCAATCAAACTGGAATACGAGGTGCGGCACACCGATTATAACCGCCGGGTTTGAATAATTGGAGCGCGCATAATGTGGGCGTTGATGATTGTGCCTTCTTTGTCGTTTGACCTGGCGCAGCTCTTGACGGGTTTCACGCAGTTCTCGCTTTAAAAGTCTTTTCACTTGATGGTTGCGCTTGTGGTTATAACGTTGCTCATAACGGTGACTGCGCCGATGGTCATAATGATTGTAATGGTGGTTGTAATTACGTCGATCGCCTTGAACCCAGCCTCGATCATACTGTTGATGATTGTCACGATGTCCTTTATCCGCTGATGCCAGCATGGGTGTCGCCAGAAAAATCAGCCCTGCAATCAAAAGAGTCAATGTTGTTTTCATGTCGTCCTCCTTCTGTTGAGAGAGTCAGAAAATCTTTCGCCTCCTGCGTTTGAATCAACTCTATCTGATTAAAATGACTGTTTCATCAGATATCGACTGTGATTCATCTGGATGTCTAGTTAAAAAGTTGTATTTTCAGTAAGTTAGGATTGTAATGAAAAGATTGACACGGATTAAATATTAGACCTTCTTTGAAGGTTCTGTTAATTTGATATGGAATTAGTAAGAATAATCGAGACAAGAAGAGGAACCTTTGAACCCAGCAAAAGTTTTTTTACGCAATATCGGTCACCACCTGGCTAAGTATCTCAGTCAGTCCCGACCGGGCACAGTGCAAATTGCAACCAGCTCGCCGAGACAATTGGCTGCAACGCTACAATCGGGAGATGTTCTTCTGGTTGATGGTAGCAGCCGGGTCAGTGGAGTGATTAAATATTTGACCCAATCCAGCTGGTCACACGCGGCCTTGTATGTTGGAGAAGTCTATGCTGCCAAAGAGAACGGGGAAGAAGAGAAAGTCCTTTTAGAGGCCGATATCCTGGAAGGGATACGGCTGGTCCCTCTCAGTGAATACAGCTCGGGGCATACCCGAATCTGTCGCCCGGTCGGACTGCAGAAAAAGGATATAGATCAGCTTATTGCTTATGGGATAGACCGTCTGGGACATCAGTATGATTTAAAAAATATTTTTGATCTGGTGCGATATTTAATCTTACCGACACCGATTCCAACCCGCTGGCGGCGAAAACTGTTAACTTTGGGAAGTGGAGATCCTACCCGCGCTATCTGTTCTTCGCTGATTGCCCTGGCATTTCAATTGATTCGCTATCCAATCCTTCCCGAGATTGATTATCTGCAGACTGAAGATCCAAATGGTCAACCGTATTGTCAACATACTTTGAAAATCCGCCATCATAGCCTGTTTGTCCCGCGTGACTTTGATGTATCTCCCTATTTTGAAATCATCAAACCTGCCATCAGATACAATTTCGATAGTAAAAATCTTAAATGGCAACTAAATCCTCCAATTGCAGAATCGTAGCCCATTCAGCAGCTGTTACGGGCAAGATTGATAACCGATTCCCTTTGCGCACCAGTTGCATATTTTCCAGCATTTCACACTCTTTCATTTCTGTTAACGAAATCACCCGGTTGGTATGTCTGATGTATTTGATATCCACCATGATCCAACGTGGCTTTTCTGGATTACTTTTTGGATCAAAATATTTACTCTGCGGGTCAAAGGCGGTGTGATCAGGATAGCCTTCGCGAACCACTTCCATTATTCCCACAATGCCCGGGACTTTACAGTTGGAGTGATAAAAGAATACCTGATCACCAATTTTCATTTGATCCCGCATCATATTTCGAGCTTGATAATTACGTACACCATCCCAGTGCTCAGTCTGATCCTGCATATTTTTTAGGTCATCAATACCAAAAGCATTCGGTTCAGATTTCATCAACCAGTAATTCATAATAACTCCCGTAACTTCCGCAAAAAATGTTCATGCTGAATCCAATAAAATTTTCCATATCAATCTGTCGTTAAATATACTCGAAGTTTGGTGGAATTTGTTGGGAAATTAGTCTGATAAATGATGGTGATGGATATTGTGGCTTGACGTTTGATCCTCCCTTTCACATAATCGGCATCAATGGTGGGAATGAAATATTAAAAGGACATTTCAGAAAGGCAGAACCTACACAATGGAGATCGAGATATGAAAATAGGAATTATTATTTGTGACAGATATCAGAGTTGTGCTGGCGGAAAATGTTTTAGAGCTATGCAGAACAGAGAAGGGGCTTTTGATATTTATCCAAAAGACGAAGTTTTAGAGATCGGTGGATATACAACTTGCGGTGGTTGTCCGGGTGGGAACATTGAATATTCCCCTGAAGAAATGATAAAAAATGGTGTAGAAGCCATTCATTTGGCAACAGGTTTTGTTGTTGGCTATCCCCCCTGTCCTTATATTGCAGATTTTGTAAAACTTATAGAGACGAAATATCAAGTACCAGTTGTTATTGGAACTCATCCTATTCCACAAAAATACTATGTGACTCATAATGAATTAGGAACATGGAATTCTGCTGCATGGGAAAAAATGATAAGTCCAACTCTGGCAACTGAAACGTTTAGACTGGCTTACGATTAATAAAAAGAAGGACGAAATGTATAAATATTTATTTGGTCCGGTGCCTTCAAGGCGCTTGGGGATGTCTTTAGGTGTTGATCTCGTCCCAAGAAAAGTATGTTCTCTGGATTGCGTTTATTGTGAAGTAGGGGAAACGACAAAACTCACTCTTGAACGAAAGGAATATATATTATATGACAAAGTAGTCGCTGAACTGAGCCACTATTTTAAAAATAATCCTGATCCAGATTATATAACTTTTTCAGGTTCCGGTGAGCCCACCCTGAATTCTCGAATAGGGGATGTCCTTCAATTTATCAAACAAAATAAACCGACAATTCCCGTCGCAGTTTTGACCAATGGAACATTGCTATTTGATCCTGAGGTCAGGGCAGAAATAAAAGGGGCTGCTGTTGTCCTCCCTTCGCTTGATGCTGCCACTAACCCAGTATTTCATAAAATTAATCGCCCGGTTCCAGGATTTGATATAGAAAAATACATCCAGGGACTCATTGATTTCAGAAAAGAGTTTAGCGGAAAAATTTGGCTGGAAATTTTCATTCTCCCAAGATTCAACTTTGAGGAAATAGAGTTAAAAAAACTGAAACAGGCGATTGTTAAAATCAATCCGGATTCTGTTCAATTAAATACCCTTGATAGGCCCGGGACAGTCGCTGATCTTCATTCTGCAAGCAGAGAAGAATTGGAGAAAATAGTTCATCTTTGGAACTTGAAAAATGTAGAAGTAATATCGTCTGCGGCACAAAGAAAAAACATTCAGTCATATCGGAGCGACGCCGAAACCGCTATTTTTGAAACTATTTCCAGGCGGCCCTGTACCATTGAAGATTTAATGGATATTTTAGGTATTCACATCAACGAAATTAATAAGTATCTGGATGTCTTGGAAGAGGAACATAAAATTGAAACCGTGCGACAGGAAAGGGGTGTTTTTTACCAGATAAATTCCAAAGGGAGGTAAGTCCAGGTTATATCACTGCCGGAGAAAGGATGAGGCCTGAGAAACTTTGTCTTTGCCCTGATTCTTGGCTTTGTACATCCCCTCATCCGCAAGGTGAACCAGGTCATTGAAGGATTGCAGGTTTTTATTGGCAAAGGTTGAAACTCCAGAGCTGATAGTGATCTGCTCGCCAGGTAAATTATCAAATTCATGATCCCGAATGATGCAGTGTATCCGATTGGCCAGATCGAAGGCCCCCTCTTCTGCGGTATTTGGGAGAAGGACAGCAAATTCCTCTCCTCCATATCTTGCCGGAATATCACTTTCTCGAGCGACACTTTTCATCAACTGACCAATTTTCTTAAGCACCTGATCGCCATGCGTGTGCCCATAAATATCATTGATACGTTTAAAATCATCTATGTCAAAAAACACCAGTGACAGTGGCACGTTATAACGGCCGGATCGACTGAATTCTTCTTCAAGCCGATCGTAAAAATGGCGATGATTATAGAGACTTGTCAACCCATCACGAATGGCCATCTCCTCAAAATACTCTTGGGCCGATTGCACGGATTCAAAAAGGATCGCATTTTCCAGAGCGTTGGCAGAAATATTGGCAATCAATTGACAAAGCTTATAGACTCTATCGGTGATGCCGTTCTTGATTGGAGACGCTGTCCGTAAGAAAAAAGTGCCGATAACGCTCTCTTTTTTAACCACCGGGATGACAATAATAGAATTGTATTCCAGATTTTTTGTCTGTTCTCGGACGGCAACCATCAGTGGATCATGTTTAATATCGTTGACAATGACCGCTTGCTTTGATTCGAGGGATTTCTGGATTTCAGGATACTTGGCTAAATCTAATTTCAGCTCTTCTTGACAATCAAGATCGTTGCTCGCCTTGACAATAATTTCACCTTTATTATTGATGCTGACAATTGAACAACGAGCAACATCAATAATTTCTGCCATCATATCAACAATAAGGCGAAGTATCGTCATGGGGTTGCGAATCGCAGAAATGTTTTCAGTGATTTCCAGAAGAAAACGGAGGTCTTTATGTTCTAGATCCGAATAAAAATCTTTTGTGCGTAGATGAGCGTCAACCCGGGCAATCATTTCCGGGATATAGACCGGTTTGGTGATGTAATCATCAGCGCCGGCCTTTAAACCAAGAACCATGTCCTTTTTCTTTGTTCGGGAGGTAGACAGGATAATTGGAATTTTTCTTGTCTTTGGTGCACTTTTGAGAATTCTGCAGGCTTCAATCCCGTTCCTGCGCGGCATCTCTACATCCATAATGATGAGATTTGGCAGTTGTTCTCTACACAAAGAAACCGCTTCAAAACCATCCTTGGCTTCAATGAGTTCAAAGCGCTCTTGCAGAACGTCCTTCAGAATTTCTCTAAAGAAAGATTCATCATCAACAATAAGAATTTTTTTCTTTGTAGCCACAAAAAAGTCTCGCTTGATGTGCAACACAAGGTGCCATCGTTGGATACATATTTGATATCTTTACTATAATCTAGATTATGAATTATTGCTAATATGACAAAAATAATCTTATTTGTCTATAGAAATCGTTCATTTTTTTTTAGACTCTTCTGACCACTGAGTGAACAGCTAGAAACTAGCGAGATGGGCTGGTTACACGCCCCAAAGAACATCCGATTCCGATGACACAGAGAGCACAAAAAATCAGCAGAGCCATCCGCATACTGTCGAGAAATGCCGGCTGAGTTTCCAGTGTTACCGGCTGACCATGCATCGTGTACGAAAAGATCAGGGTAATAACCATCATGCTGGTTAGCATGCCCAAGGTGCGCATGCTGGCACTGAGTCCCGAGGCCACACCAAGGTGGCGCGGCGCGACGCTTCCCATGATCATACTGACATTGGGCGAAGAAAACAGGGCAAATCCAAGACCGAGAAAGCCCAATAAAAGGAGGATAACAGGCAGCGATGATGTGGCCGAAAGTGTTGTCGCAACGGCTAGCCCCAAAGCGCAGAAAGCCATGCCGCTGGTCGCAACATAGGCTGCCGGAATACGATCAGACAATCGACCGAAGAAAGGGGAAAATATCGTCTGGACAATGGGTTGAACGATCAGGATCGTTCCGGCTTGCTGTGGCCCCATTCCTTTGACATATTGCAGGTATAAACTAAGAAAAAAGGTCACCCCAAAGGTTGCTGCATAGTTAAATAATGCCGCCAGGTTGCTCAATGCAAACACCCGATTTTCAAGTAATAAACGGATATCCAACATAGGGTATGGAGTGTGTTTTTCAATCAGTAAAAACAGAACCAGACCCAGGTTTGCAAGTATCAGTAATCCCCAGATGACCCCTCCATCTTTCAGATGGGTCACGCCATAGACCAGCAATAGAATTGAAGGGGCATAAACAAGAGCACCTGTCCAATCAAAGGGCTCCCCTCTGGAATCGGCCCATTCATCTTTGATTTTAATGCGGGTGACTAAATAGGTTAGCAGGCCAAAGGGAACCATCAAGTAAAAAAGGGATCGCCAGCCGAAAAGTTCTATCAAAAAACCACCGATGAAGGGGCCACAGGAAATTCCAGCATAAACACTGGCAATAGCAATTCCAAGGGCTTTGCCTCGCTCGTATGGAGCAAAGGCAGAGACGAGGATTGCCATGGTGGTCGCATTGACCATGGCTCCGCCCATCCCTTGTAAAAAACGCAGGGCGATGACCATCTCTATCGAGTTGGCCAGTGATATTAAACCACCGGCAAAAGCAAAAAGGAGCAATCCCATCTGGAAAATTTTACGCCGCCCGTGGATATCTCCCAAGCGTCCCATTGCCAAAAGAAAAATTGCCATTGACAACATGAAGCTGGTTTCAACCAAACCTAGCTGCAAAGCGCTGGCAGAAAATTCCCGCCCTATAACAGGTAAGGCAACGCCAACAGCCGACAACATGAATGGATTGAGAAAATGGGCCATGCAGATTGAAAACAGAATGGCAGATTTAGAGGTGCCCCCGTCGTTCATCGCCGTTTTTTACGCTCTTTTTTTTGCTGACTGGCTTTGAGTAGATCACCCAGGGTTCCCAATCCTGTTGAGGCAGCTGGTTGATCATTGTAGCTGGTTTCGGTTGCTTCATCTTTATTCTCAGCCAATGCCAGTGAAATCCGTCTTTCAGCCTGATCAACTTTTTCAATCACAACCTGTATTTGCTGACCAACACTGACAACATCTTGCGGATGACGAATCCGCTGTCCTTCTCCTAATTTGGAGATATGCAGCAGGCCATCAATACCATCTTCCAGAGTAACAAAGGCACCAAACTGAGCCAGACGACTGACCTTGCCAGGATATTGGGCTCCGGCCTGATAAATTGATCCAACCTTGTTCCAGGGATCGGCTTGAGTGTCGCGCAGACTGAAAGAAAACTTATTGTTGTCCCAATCGATCCGTTTAACAGCAATCTCAAGTTCCTGCCCGAGTCTGAGCACCTCACTGATATCTTCAACCCGGCCATAGCTGATTTCAGAAATGGGCAATAGCCCCTCAATGCCGCCAATATCAACAAATGCACCGAAATCACGAATATTGGTCACCGTCCCTTTAACCACCATTCCCTCTTTCAAAGTTTCACGTAAACCAACGCGCAACTGTTCACGTTCTTCATCCAGAATAGTCCGATGGGAAACGACAATATTTCGTCCCCGTTCACTAAATTGACTGATTTTAAATGGCAGGCTTTGACCAATCAAATCTGCTGGCTCAGCTTGCCGTAATCCGGTTTGGGAAAAGGGACAAAAAGCCCTGATATTTCCCGCAAGCTTGACCTCAAAACCCCCTTTAATTTCTTTTTCAATCATGCCATCGACCGGGATACCACTCTGATAGGCATTTTCCAATTGTTCAGTACCAGAACCGCCCCCACCAATTTTGGTGGTGAAACGCAATTCACCACCGGATCGGGAGAGAAAATACGCAGATATTTTATCGCCAACAGCATATTGATGTTCCCCTTCGCCATTCAGCAGCTCAGCAGAAGCAAGAACCCCCTCTCCCTTTTGTCCGACGTCGAGGAAGCTCCAATCTGAGCCAATCTGCAGAATTGTTGCATCGATCTTCTTTCCCGGCACCAGCGGTTCTCCAACCTTTGCCAGACTCTCTTCGAACATTTCAGCAAAGCTTTGCTCATTTTCATTCATCTCATCGTCAGTAAAATTTTCGTCGCTCATTATTGCCGTCTCCTAGTTTTGATTTTGAGGAGTTCAGAGATTAGCCGGTTTTGGAGTGGGAGTAAATGAAGGAATTTAGGATGCTGTCGGACGTTACAAGAATCTGCTGCAAAATTGCATGATCGGTCCATATTGACGATCCTTTTCGACAAATAGCAACGGCTATTAGCTCTCAAACGATCGAAAATCTGTCCTCGACCTGTCGATTTTTCGCGACGATCAGTAACGCCAGACAGCATCTTTGATTGTGATTTTCCTGGGAACTGTTATCTTCTAAATATCTGTCTAAGCTTCTTATGGGATTGGTTATGAAACCGACAAGCTGGCTGGAAAGTCTTAACTGTGCCATTGAAGGGATTCTTTGGGC
>JAOZOH010000110.1 GCA_029933365.1 Desulfuromusa sp.
GAAATAGAAAATGAACTACTTTTACCCACACAATCTGAAACAGAGCCCAAATATTGCAGCGCGGGCAGGCGATTTCTCCACTGGAAATAATCTGAATCTGCTGTGAAGGAATGCCTACCTTCTCAAGATTTTGAGCAATTCTCTGCGCGTGGTGTTGCCCCAGGCTCAAGTTGTATTCCTGAGTTCCTTCTTGTGTTGTTTGCCCGCAAACATTCAGTCGAAGTTGTGGCCAGTGTTTTAACCGTTGCTTGAAAACTGCTGCGACTTGTTCGCTTTTGTCATGTGCTTCGGCTTGGAAATGTCCATTTTTGTCGAGGGGAACAAATAGGCCTGTGCTGTGGGTCTCGTTTGCCAGAAGCCTTAATCGAAAGGGGGTGCAACTTCCTTTGGTGATGATCGATAATTCTGCTGGATAAATATCACCGATATTGCCATCGATTGGTTGTTTTAATTGAAACTGATAGTTGCGCGGAAAAGAAACTTTTTCGTTGTTAAGGCTTTGCTTGGCAGGGTTAAATTGGGCAAGTGCTTTGTCGTCCCGAAGTTCAACAATCCGGGCTGTCCCGTAAAGTGCTTCGTACGAGCATGACCCTCCGACCATTTGGGAGCAGCCTAGCGTCGGTAGTAGAAGAAGGCTGAATAATAAAAAATGTCGATACATTACATCCCCTGTTTTTCTATGTTTTTCAACCAGTCAACCGCTTCCTTTTTTTCTTCAGGAGTGATTTCTTGCGCTTCTATCGTTGCATGCAGAAAATCTTCAGCCCGAAGAGAACCTGCTTTGGCTGCTTCGACATACCAATGAATTGCTTTTTTTAAATCCTGTGGACCAGCCAACCCATAACGATAAGTTTCGGCCAGTTCAAACATTGCTTCTGCCGATCCTGTTTCTGTTGCTTTGTGATACCACAATAGAGATTTTTCCCTGTCAACCGGGACGACTTCACCTGCTTCGTAAATCTCAGCCAGACGTAACATACCGATAGAATTCCCGTTATTGGCTGCGATCTCATACCAAATCAGCGCATCTCTGATGTTTTGTTCCACCCCCAAGCCGAGCGATAAGAGATCACCAATCAGAACTGCTGCCCCTGAGTCACCCTGTCTGGCAGCTGAGAAAAAGAAGTTATAAGCATCTTTATTTCCGGCTTCTGCTGCCAGCTTCATATAGTACCTGCCAAGATCGGTATTTTTTTCAACATTAATCCCTTGCAGGTAGTGAATTCCAAGTTTGTATAAAGCTGGATTCGAGCCATTTCTCGCAGCATTTTCGAGTTCTTCAATTGTTGTTTCCCCATGAAGCGGATTACAGGCGACACCCCCTTCGGCAGGTTTTTCATCATCAAGATTGGTCATGACGATTTGACCTCTTGCCGCCTTATACTGTTCATTTGCAGGAGAGAGTTTCTGCAGGGGGACTCTGACCTCACCACACGATGGGGTTGTGCTGACGACAGTGCATCGACAGCTACGGGTCTTATATCCGGGGGCACTGACAGCAAAAGGTGTATCGATAAGGTAGTGGCCGCCAACAAAGGGGAAGGTCAGACCCCACTCTTTGCGTGCGGGGAAAGTAAATATTCCATTGTGATCCGTTCTTACATTTTTAACTCTTGCATTGTTCAATGGCTTGTCAGTTTCAGCATCAACAATTGTTCCCGTAGCACCAGGAGTGATGACATAATGCTTGGGGATACATCCTGTAACTAAAAAACATATCAGGACGATACCGGGGATAATGGGAAGACAACGCATAATTTTTCCATTTGGGAATGTTGGGAACGGAGAGAATATATGATTTTTATCATTTGTTCAAGCTAATATCTAGTGATATTGATTATTTAGTTCTGGTGGCAAGAAGGATTGACACCAACCAGTTTAATGGATAGTTTCAGTAAAAACGATTAGCTTTATTGAAAAAATGAATGGAGGAACCAATGACGTTACGGCAACTTGAACTTTTTGTTGCAGTCGCTGAGACTAAAAGTTTTTCCCGTGGGGCTGAGCAGATATCTTTGACCCAGTCAACGGTCAGCCAACATATTGCCGCTCTTGAACAGGAGTTCAATACTCAGCTTCTGGATCGCACCAGCAAGGGGATTTTTCTGACGACAGGTGGGGAACTTCTTTTGCTACATGCACGTAAGGTTTTAGCTGAACAAGAAGTTTTGCAACAGGCGATGGCTGGGTTACACGGTCTGGATCAGGCGCAGCTTGACCTTGGCGCCAGTAATATTCCGGCCAATTATTTGATTCCGTGTTTTTTGCCGGAGTTAAAGCAAGAGTATCCGGGAATTTCTCTTAATATGAGAATTGGAGACAGTCAGGAGATTCTTGATGAATTGAAAGCTGGAACTGTTGAGCTGGGAATTGTCGGCGGGCGCATAGATAATGAGATGTATAGTTATGAGCCTTTACTGAATGACCAACTGGTGATGATTGTTGGACCTCATCATGCGCTGAAGGGACAACACTCAATATCTGAAGAAGAATTACTTAAGCAGCCCTTTATTGTCAGAGAAGATGGCTCTGGAACATACCAGGCTTTGAAAAAAGCTCTTTTATCAGAAGGGATAGATCCTGAATCATTCAATATTATAGCTCGTCTGGGGAGTAATGGGGCTGTCCGTCGGGCAGTGGCTGCTGGGCTTGGTTGTGCCTTTGTTTCTGATTTATCTATTCAGAATAACCTGCGCCATGGTGAACTATTTAAAATAGATGTTGAGGGATTAACAATCGAACGGCAATTATGGCTGGTCAAATTGCGCGAACGGACCGCTTCACCTGCCGCGACGGCTTTTTCAGAACTACTCTATAAAAGTGCGGTATTAAATAATTTAGGTCAATGTTGTAAGGTCTAATTCTGTTAGTGAAAGTTTATTTTATGTCAGCTTCGCAAAAATCGTGGCAGCGTCCCGAATTACTTCTGTTTCTTATGGCGTTTGCAGTCCCTTTAAGTTTTGCCGCATGGCAGGCTTTGCTGAACAATTTTGCCATTGAGCGCGCTGCTTTTAGCGGAAAAGAGATGGGGATACTGCAGTCTTTGCGTGAAGTCCCCGGATTTCTCGCTTTTGCTGTGGTTTTCCTGTTGCTACTGGTACGCGAACAGTCTCTGGCATTGATTTCGTTATTACTGCTTGGTTTGGGGACGGCTCTGACGGGCTTTTTCCCATCGGTGATAGGACTCTACCTGACCACAGTGTTGATGTCACTGGGGTTTCATTATTATGAAACCATGCAGACATCATTAACCCAGCAATGGATTCCTAAAGAGCGTGCGGCAGAAACTTTTGGTCGCCTGATTGCAGTCGGTTCGTCATCTGCGATCATCGCTTTTGTTCTCATCTGGGTGGGAACCAACCTGTTTGATCTTGACTATTTCTGGTTATACCTCGGTTTCGGTGGGATGACGATTGTCATAGCACTCGCTGCATGGGCTTTGTTCCCACAGTTTCCTCAGCAGACAGTTCAGCATAAGCATATGGTGCTGCGCAGCCGCTACTGGCTATACTATGCGTTGGTTTTTATGTCAGGTGCCAGGCGGCAGATATTTATGGTGTTTGCCGGTTTTTTAATGGTGGAAAAATTTGGTTACTCGGTTAGCAACATAGCGTTACTGTTTTTGCTTAACGCATCGTTAAACGTGTTGTTTGCTAGAAAAATTGGCCGATTGATTGCCAGATTTGGGGAAAGGAACGCTTTGCTTCTGGAATATGTCGGTTTGATCATTGTCTTCGTCGGCTATGCTCTGGTGGAAACTGGTTGGATTGCTGCACTTCTCTATGTTGTTGATCATCTGTTTTTTGCCTTGGCGATCAGCTTGAAAACTTATTTTCAAAAGATTGCCGCACCGGAAGATATTGCTTCGACCGCCGGAGTCAGTTTCACCATCAATCATATTGCTGCGGTTTGTCTCCCCGTAATTTTTGGTCTGATCTGGCTCAATTCGCCAGCTCTGGTTTTCTATATTGGCGCGGCGATGGCTCTGATATCATTGTTGCTTTCAATGTTGATCCCAAGATTTCCGGAGCAGGGTCGGGAAACTTGTTTTAAGCGATGAAGGATGAGCAATGTCAACAGAATTGCGGAGATTCCAGCCGATCCCTTCTTTTGAAAATTTTCCAACATTTCCTCCGGGAATGATGAGGATGTGCTGCGTTTCTTGATTCGCTCCGTGCCGGATGGCTCCGTGAGTCTCTGGCTGGCAGAACGGCAACCCGGCGATACGGTACAGGTCAATGATCCGTTCGGCTGGTTTCATCCGGGGCAGCCTGCTTCTGCCCGGAATTCGGTTTTTATTGCGACTGGAACAGGGATAGCCCCCGTTTCTCCGCTCCCTGTTATATCTCACATCCCATTAAGACACACAGAAGGCCATCCTGATCAGGATGGCCTTCTGCAATTACAGTTCTATTTCAATCGCGGATATCATGGCGGAAATCACGCCGATCTTCTCGCCGCTCTTGACGGAAATTCTGGCGATCCTCGTGTCGATCAACCCGAAAATCGCGCTGGTCATAACGAATTTCCCGGCGAACTTCTCGCCGTTCTATCGGTGTGTCGGCATGTCTCATCGACTGACGGTTTTCTCGCATCTCTCCACGCA
The DNA here is from genome assembly GCA_029933365.1 of Desulfuromusa sp. The sequence continues at coordinate 4,607 of JAOZOH010000110.1, forward strand.
GGTCACGTTTGTCCGAGCGCCGCTCTTGGCGGAAATTCTGCCGATCCTGATGGCGGTCAACACGATGTTGGCGAACTTCAGAACGGGTCAGTTTGGCGTCAGCAAGATTCGGTAAGGTTAAGCAGGCGGCGAATACGACAAAAAGTATGAGTGGCAAAATCGATTTCATGGTGGTTCCTCCTTTTCGGGTTATTTACGGTTTGTTTAATGGATTAGACGAACTGGGAGGGAAAAGGTTTACCGGAAGATAATTAAAATGGGCAAAAAAATATTCGGTGGAAGGGCTGTATCTTTTTCTTCTATAGTGAGATCTACTTCCCGCTAAGTTTTGAAATGATTTGTTGCTTGCTAACAGCATAGACTCCTGATCATTCCAAAAACTTGTCAGATTAAGTCCGAATTAGCTGTAATAACCCAACTCATTCATAAACGTTAACGATTCGGCTTGAATTTTCTGCGTATCTCGCGTCGTCGCTTTGCCCGTTCAGCCGAGGGCAGCTGGCGCAATTTTCGGATGTCATGACGTAATTCCCGTTTTCGTTCCGGTGACAGGGTCTGGAACCAGCGACGCAGTTTACGTAACTTCTTCTTCTGTTGCGGAGATAATGTCTGCCAACGTTTAAAGAGTTTTTTAAGTCGCTTTTGTTCCGCAGGCGGCAATTCGCGGAAGGTTTCCAGGCGTTCACGAATCTGCTGTTTCTGCTCTTGTGGCAAGGTCTGAAAGTGACGGTAGCGTTCCCGTAGCAACTGCCGCTGTTCAGGTGCTAATTGCTGCCAGCGTTGCAAAGCTGCAATCTGCTGCTCATTTAGTTGAACTGATTGTGTCTCCGCAAAGCCGGTACTTATTATTGTCAGTGCCAGCACCAGGATCAGTAGTAAGATTCTATGTTTCATCAGTTATCCTCCAAAGCTGCAATGTCTTCCATGTTGTCGAGCAGCTCTAGTATTTCGAGCAGTTCCAGTATTTCCAAGACCTTGCGGTCTTCGGTAGACAGATTCTGTTTGCTTTCGGTGGCTGTTTCTTCATCCAAATCCGCCAGGCAGGGGGAGGTGAGAAAAACCAAGAGCAACAAAAATAGAATCAGGCAGGTTTGTTTCAACCCATATCCTCCAGCTCTCCCAGCAGCTCAAGATCTTGCAGAATATCGAAATTTTGCAGCAACTCAAACTGTTCCAGTAATTCTAGTTCAGTCAGGGCAGGGTTCAACATTTCAACCGGTTGTTGTTGGAAAATCGGCATCAACGTAAGCACTAGTGCCAATGCTCCAGCTACAGCCAGAGCACCACCCCAGACAGGCTTTCCAATCTTGTGCTGTGAACCAGTTCTGGCCATAACTTGCTCGGTAAAATGCAATCTGCTGGCAGAATCAATTGTCTGCTCAATTTTAGGAATTTCTGCCAGGCAGCATTTGATCTGTTCTAAAGTGGTTCGGCAAACTGCGCAGTGTTCGAGATGTTTTTCGACCCGCTGGCGGGTCTCCGGTTCCAGTTCGTCGTAGTGATAGAGGGTCAGTTGTTTGTCGTCACATGGTTGCTGATTCATCATGAGACTTTCTCCTTTGTTTTGCTGAACTCCTGACGAAATAAACTGACTGCTCGATGTAAATGGGACTTGACGGTTCCTTCCCTCAAGTTGAGCATGGCAGCAATCTCTTTCAGGGGTAACTCTTCCATGTGCCTGAGAACAAACACCGCTTTCTGGCGTGCCGGCAGTTTGTTGAGCAGTTGCTGCATCTGTTCAGCTGTTTCTCTGGCTTGAAGTTGATCATGTGGTGACGCTGACGGATCGATGGCCAGATCCACTGGATCACTTTGCTCCGATTCGCTACTGCGAAAGAAAAATAATTTCCGTTTTAAACATTCACGGCGCAGATGATCAATCGCCAGATGACTGACGGTGCGATACAGCCAGGTGCTGATCCGGCTGTCGCCACGAAAAGTCAGCAGCGATCTGAACAGACGCAGGAAGGCTTCCTGACTAATTTCTTCCGCCTCAGCGCGATTTCCAACCAGTCTCCATGCCAATTGGATGGTTTTTTCGCTATGTGCCTCAACAAGTTGAGCAAAAGCAGATTCCTGCCCGTTTCTGGCCTGTTCAATAAGGATTTTTTCCGCAGCTGGTTGCATTGGCAGAGCGTAACGACTGGTCAGAGCTGTGTCAACGCCAGTCATTTTCCTAACCTACCCTGAAAAAAGGTTGTTTACAGATTACCATGTATAGTTAGACGGTTCGACGCGGGAAAGGTTTACTCTGTGGAGGTTTTTTTGTAAAAAAATGGGAGGAGAGAGACACGGAGGGGGATCTTAAATATTTAGTGCCAAAATAGTGCTATTTCTGCTTTCGTCTAAAAAGATCAGTTTTCAAACTTGAAACACGATCTAGAAAGAGAAATCCATCCAGATGATCCAGCTCATGCTGAATGGCAATCGCTTCAAATCCTTCGGCACGGATGACCTGCAACTGCTGATCTTGATCGATAAATTGGACGACAATTGATTCAGAGCGGGTCACGTTGCCGGTATAATCGGGAACCGACATGCACCCTTCACGAACAATCTGACTGCCCTCTTTTTCAATAATTTCAGGGTTCACCATCTGCAGCAGACCGTGATTTTCCTGTTTTTTGCCCAACTTACTTTTAGAGACGTCAACTACGGCGGTGCGGCGGAGGTCGCCTAGTTGTGGTGCAGCGATACCGACAGAATGGCCAGCATCGACCATGGTATCGACAAGATCGTGAAGGAGCTGTTGTGCCGATTCATCGAAGTTGACAATGGGTGCACAGACTTCTTTTAAGCGCGAATCTGGATAAATAAGGACTTCTTTGACAGCCATGATAATTACAACTCCATTGTCGCCAGAGAACGGACAGAAATATCAACCTGAAGTTTCTGTTTCAGTTCTTTCATCCATGCTTCAACTTCTTCAATCTCAGAGTTTTCAGGCAACATGGCTTCGAGCATCATAACGTAGACAGGTTTCAATTTGTCACCAATGAGCTTGGTATTCAGATCAGTAATATTGATATTGCGATCACCCAGCTCTTTGGCAACCTGGTAAACAATTCCAGGTTTGTCGGCTCCGTAGACCGAGATCATGCAGAGCTCTCCTTCCAGCTCAGGGCGAATTTCTCCCCCGGTTTTCAGGGTGCGAATATAAACGGACAGATTGTTTTCTTCCAGTGGACTGAAGGTGTCACTGAACTCTTCTTTGGTTGAAATTCCAGGATTGGAGATGATCAGAATCATTGAGAACTGTCCACCAAGAATCGAACAACTGGAATCAGCAATGTTAAAACCACCTTGAAAGAGGATTTCTGTTACCTGCGAAACGATTCCGGGACGGTCACGACCGATAATAGTCAGGGCAAAATGTTGCATATCACCTCCTGTGTGAAAATGGAGAGTTATGGAAATGGTTCAAAAATCAGATGCAGCGGGAAGAGTGCCCTATTTGAGATGGTTTTGCAAGACAGACAGAAATTTTGGCAATTTTACATTTCCTTAACAGTAACTTCATAAAAGTGAAACATCTATTGCTTATTGTCCTCCCAAAGCAAACTACTTAATGGAGGAAAATCATGAAAAAAATACTGCTTATTCTGTGTTCAGTGTTGTTGTTTCAGGGTGTTTCGTATGCCGGGTCAGCGCTAAATGGTGCGGGCGCTTCATTCCCATATCCGGTTTATTCCGGTTGGGCCTTTCAATATCAGCAGGCGACCGGAACAAAAATCAATTATCAGTCAATCGGTTCTGGTGGCGGAGTTCGTCAGATCTGTGACCGAACCGTCGATTTCGGTGCTTCAGATGCTCCGGTCACGCCTGAAAAATTAGCTGAAAAAAAGTTACTGCAATTTCCGGCGATCATCGGCGGTGTGGTTCCAATCATTAATATCAAGGGGATAGATAGCGCTCGGCTCAAACTGACCGGTGAAGTCCTGGCGCGTATTTTTCTTGGTAAAATCGACATCTGGAGTGACCCGGAAATTGCTGAACTGAATCCAGACCTGAAACTTCCAGACGACAAAATCTCGGTTATTCACCGTTCCGATGGTTCAGGAACAACGGCCATTTTTACCAGCTACCTCTCTGCAGTCAGTAAAGACTGGGAAGAGACAACCGGGGCAGGCAAGTCGGTGAACTGGCCGGTAGGGATTGGTGGCAAGGGGAACGAAGGTGTGACCAACTATGTCAAGCGGGTGAAAAACTCTATAGGCTACGTGGAATTTGCCTATGCCAAACAAAACAAGCTGGCCGATGTTGCCTTGCAGAACCGCGAGGGAAAGTATGTCAGTGCTTCATTCGATAGTTTCGAGGCTGCCGCCGCTTTTGCCAAGTGGGAGCAGGACAAGGGCTATTACTTGTGGCTGGTCAATGCCCCGGGTGAAGAGTCTTGGCCGATTGCTGGCGCTTCGTTCATTTTATTGGCCAAAGAGAAGGTAGATTCTAACCGGCAAGTGATGAAATTCTACGATTGGGCTTTTGACAATGGTGATGAAATGGCGATCAAGCTTGTGTATGTACCGTTGCCACAGAATCTGAAGGATGATATCCGCAGCTACTGGAAGGCAAGCGGGTTGTAGTAGCAGTGTTCCTGTAAGTCGTACAGCAGGGGCAACGTGCGCGTTGCCCCTGCTCTATTTTTCCAACCATCAGATTTTACATTTCTTTAACAGCTCTACAACACTTTCACTACAATATTTAGCTAACTTCCTGGTCAGGAAACGACCCTGTGAACAACTAAATGGACAGGTCATGGCAAGTACCACCACGCGCGATCAAGCACTCGATAAACTATTCTCCGGAGTCACTTTTTCAGCGGCATTCCTGGTTTTGGTAGTTATTGTCAGTATTTTCATCTCCCTACTTCGGGAATCACTGACCGCGATTGATGCTTTCGGTTTTTTCGGTTTCATCAGCAGTACCGCTTGGGATCCGGTTCGAGAAGTTTTCGGCGCGGCAACCACCCTGTATGGCACCCTGATCACAACTTTGCTGGCTTTGGTTATGG
>JAOZOH010000275.1 GCA_029933365.1 Desulfuromusa sp.
CTGTCGAGTTAGAAATTGATCCGGGTGTCCTCATCAATAATACCCTTCTGGAAGAACTGGCGCGTAAGCACCCACGGTCAGATATCGATTTTGCCAATATTGACTTGCTGAAAAACTGGCAGCGTAAGGTGTTGGGTGAAGGGATTTTGCGGACGTTGGGTTGAGCATGATGTTTCGGGTCGAATCGGCTCCCCTTAAAGAAAATAGGTCTCTGTCCTTGCGTGCGAAGCCTTGCAGTATGTAGGTGTGAAATCAGACGAGGGACTGACTTTTTACGTAAAATTATATTTTCTACTCTAGCCCGGATTATTCTATATATGCCGTTATCTGTACATATTGTAACAGACAAGCCCCAGGATTTTAAGCAGGGTTATCTGATTGCTAAACTTGCCTGCCATTGGCAACGGGCTGGGTATGAAATTACCCATGGACCTGTCAGCAGTATTGATACCGATCTAGCTATCCTGCATATTAATCAAACTAGAATTTCCCAAGAGGTGCTCCCAGATAATCCTTGTAACAGTCCTTTTCTCAATGGAAATGTTCTCGATATTTCCAAGAGCAGTTTTTCCACTTTACGGGTTTTTCCTGATGATAGTTGGGATGGTTTGGTGATTGTGAAAAGTGATCTGAATTGTTTTGGTAAGCCTGAGTGGAGAAATTCTGAAAGTGGTTTTTTTGCAAAGAATCGCAGACGTCTGGCAAAAAGAGCTTGGCCGCTTGCTCGTCGACTTCCACCGGAGAGATACCCGGTTCTGAAAAGTCTCAAGAAGGTTCCTGGATGGGTATGGAGAAATCCTGAAATTATAGTTGAGCGCTTCATGCCGGAACGAGAACAGGGGCTTTATTGTTTGCGGGGGTGGGTTTTTTTTGGAAAGTGTGGCTATACATATAAGCTTTATTCTACGGACCCTATGGTTAAAACAGGTACCATGATGAAGTATGAATTTCTTAATGAACCACCCGTGGAGCTGGTTGATTTCCGAATGAAAAATGGTTTTGATTTCGGTAAATTTGATTTTGTTGAGATTGATGGCGCTCCTATTTTGTTGGATATCAACAAAACGCCATACATAGTATCTGATGCTAATACACCAAGGTTGAAGTACTTGGCGGAAGGGCTGAACGAATTTCTGGAGAGTTGCTGATGAGTGGTAAATTGTCACCACTAATACCAATTGATTTACTCTATCCTGCCGATGCTGTCTATATGGCTCGAACAGATCTTTTGGAAACAAAAATGCTTGGCTACACGCCTTTACACCTTGATACAGTGACAGCAATGCTGGTCGGTCTTCTGAATGGACGAACGGCAATACGCCATGAATGTGGTGCAGGAAAAGAGATTTTCGATATTTACCGTTATGCGGGAATCCAAGTTGACGAGGAAACACTAACTTATCGATCTGCAGACGAGGCGGAAGCTCTTGCAGATCATTTGCTGGGTCAAGGGAAACGTCTTTTTAGTCCATACCCACTCCGTTCAGGGCGGTTTCCTGACCGCGGTCAGATTGTTTCTCCAGAGCTATATTGTACCCTCAATGCCAAAATTAATTTGAAATACTTGGTCCCTTCGGAGTTCCTGCCGAAACGGCAAATACTGAGCCATAAAGAGTTTGCTGATTTCACTCCATCAGGACCGGTTTTTTTAAAGGCAGGCAGTGATGCGGCGACTGGTTGGGGCTTTGCTGTGCAACCATGCAGGAATATTAGTGACCTGAAAATAGCTCGACAATGGTTTGCTGAGCACCGTGAAAGTATTCCAGCTATTCTGGTAGAGGAGTGGATAGATGTCTCAACCTGTTGGTGTGCAGGAATTGCTGTTGGTGAAGATGGAACAATTTGCTTTGGAGGTGCTGAGCAGATTTTTTCATCACCGGCACGGCAGTCAGGAAGTGTAATTGACCCTGAAAATACTTTTCCTGAAAAAGGCAGGAAGCTTGCGGAACAGGTCGGGGAAGCTGCTAGGCAACAGGGTTTCAGGGGGATTGCAGGCCTTGATATTGGTTTAAAACCCGATGGTAAACTGGTTGTTTTTGATCCGAATTTTCGTTTTAATTCATCATCAACGCAGTTACTTTTTCACGATTCTGCGACCCGTCGTTCAAATTTTCCGGTTAGCTACTCTTTTCAGGCAACTCCGCATGGTAAGTTCAAAATACTGATAAACCGTCTTAAAAAAGTAATCGATCATGGCCGCTTTGTTCCAACTCGCCTCTTTAATGGTGAACAACATCCGCATGCAAAGGGGACACATGTTGTTACCGGATTTGTCCTCGGTAAGAATCTGAAAGAAGCTGAAGCTGTTGCGGAATCCTTACGGTATGACCTTGAGGATTAATGGATAAAAGGGGATAGATTTATTTACAGCACTTTTTTTGGAGCCGCTCCTAACAAGGAAAGAGAATTTATCAAACTGGCTGCCCAACGGGAACAGTTGATTGGTGGAACAATTTTT